>CADCRA010000088.1 GCA_902803715.1 uncultured Bacteroidia bacterium | reverse complement strand
TACCACATTTTCGGGCATGTCCACGAAGACGGACTGAAGAAAGAGGAGATGCTTTATACCACTTATCTTAATGTTTCCTATTTCGAGGCGTTGCGCCGGATAGATTTCCCGACAGACGGGCTCTATTATCCATGAAAGCAAGAAAGTCAAACCCATAAAACCATAAGATCATGGAGACCCTTTACGACAAAGCCCTGTCTTGGCTGGAGGACAATGCCACCAATACCTGCGTCCTCAAAGAAGGCCGCATAATCGGTGCCACCATCAATGATACACCGGTCTGCTGCTACTTTTCTCCCGATGACGATGGATACTTTTCCATCCATTTCCAGCCGCTCTCCGGCAAGCTGTTTTCAGACGTGGATCCCAAACTCCTCGCCAATCGCATCACGCATGTGCACAAATGCATCAAATGCTATATCGAGAACAATGGCGACATTGCGCTTACCGTTGAAGTTCTCTGCTGTCCCGACCCGGATTTGGACGTCATCTTCCCGCGTTCGGTAACAATGTTGCTTTTTGCCGCCAAAAACCTCCTCAAGGCCAAGGACATGACGCCTTTCCTGCAATGTCTGAACAGCCGCCGCGCCGGCTAGAACTTACGGCATGATTTCCTTTATTGACAATAAAAAAGTTCAACCTTATCATCATACAGTCATGGAAACCCTTTACACCCAAGTCCAGTCCTGGTTGGAAGACAATGATCTTCATCCCGAAGTCCTCGCAAAGGACCAGATTCTCCGTTGCAAAATCTCGGGTTTAACGATCGGCTACTGCTTCAATCCGAAAGACAAGGAATGTTTTTCCGTCGTTATCGCTGGCATCATGGATACGCAGAAACTGGGAGAAGAGACGGTTTACAACATCGCCAATCAGACCAACGCTTTGAAGAAGGCGGTCAAAAGCTTCATTGACGGTGATGGCGATCTTTCCCTCTCCATAGAAATCCTGTCCGGCCCGGACCCGGATCTGGATGCCATCCTCCCCCGCGCCCATAAAATGCTGCTCGCGGCGTGCCTCTACACCCGCGGCCTGGCCATGGTCCACGAACTTACGGGCAATCCCCGTTCTGCCGGAACCGAATGACCCCACAATACGTTCTTGATTTCTTTTGCCGTCTGCCGGAACGATGATCTGTCGTTCCGGCAGTTTTTCAACGTCGGGTCTAAAAATCCATCTCGGCATATTTTTCGCGGATCGCCTGCTGCTTGTCCTGGTAACGCATCTCGATATCCGCCAGCTTGTACGATTCCCGATACATGATATCGTACAGTTTGTAAAGCTGTTCCTCGTTCATCAGGGTATACAGGTCGAACCATTCCTGCTTTTCGGTCTGCGTAGAAAGGGAACGGGAATTGAGCAGCAGATAGACCAGACAAGGATCGTTCTCCAGCATTTGTCCAGGAACCCGGAATGTCCCGTCTCGCAACATTCCTCTCACTTTCTCGGCGCATGGATCCTGGTACCGCGCCGCCCATTCTTTCAGTTCGGAAAGAGAAGGTGCCGACGACGAGAAAAGAATTCCGTCCAGCTCGTACTGTCCTTCTGCGACCCGCACCAGTTTCATGCCGTTATACATCACGGTATCGACCGGATTCTTGACCGTCGTTCCCGCAACAGCCGCAGAATCTTCCCGGTCGGTGACGGGAGCGGACTCCGTCGATACATTGACCCGATTCTCCAAGTTCCGGATGTTGGAAATAACCTTCAACGCTTCGGATAAAGAATCGGATTTGGCCTTCAATGCGCTGTTTGTCTGATTCAGCCGCTGATTCAACCGCGCTTCTTCTTCCTGCTGGGAGAACAGATCGCCATTCAGTTTCGCCATCTGGACCGAATCGGCCTGAATGCGGTTGAACTGGTCCTGCATCTGCGCGAGGCTCGACTCGAGTTGCTCGGTCATCTTTTTCAGCGCAACGGTTTTTTCTTCATTGCTGCGATACAGACGCATGAAAAACAACGCAGCCATAACGCCCAGAGCAGCCAGGGTCAAAGATCCCAGCGAAATCAGGAAACTCCGGCGTCTCTCGCGCTTTTCCTTCAACGTCTGCAGCGGGCCGCAGAAGGAATCGTGGATCAGTTCGATGCGCTCTCCGCCGGAAGAGGAGAAGGTCCGCCGCAGGATCCGCTTCGACCCCGCGAACAGATCGCCCCCGTTGGGGACATGCTTGAAGAAATCGCTCTTGGGAATGGAATTCCGGCGGCCGGTACTGTCTACCAGATTGCCTTCGATATAGGCTTTTTCACGACGGGTAAGTCCCGCCGTCGCCTCGTTGTAGAAGCGTTCGAACGGATTTCCCTTGATAAACTTCTCTACCTGGGACAAGGTGATGTACGGAGCTCCGGTTTTCCTGAAATCGTCGAAAACCCGGCTGCAGACCAGAGACAGGATGATGACGCTGACCATGCCGTCATCCTCATTCCGCGCCATCCCGATCAGTTTGGAGACGATCCGGTCCTGTTCCTCCGGTTGGAAAAGGCCGGCGCCCGGCACCAGGATCACATCCCGGGCCGCTTTGTCGGAGAGGTTGCGCAGCCGGTAGCGGCATTGCTTCATTTCCAGCAGGTAGTTGCTGTCGATGCTGTCTTCCAGACGGTACAGATCGTCTTCCCGGATCGTAACCATGAACCGGAAGTTGAAATCATACGAGTAGGGGACTCCGTCCACTTCGCGGTCGCTCAGGGCATGGTTCTCGTCCATCATGAAATGGATCTGCCGCAGCAAAGCCTCCGCATCCGCCCTGCGGTCGCGGAATACTTCCTCGAACTGGTCGAAGATGAGGACGGGGAAAACGACCTGCCCGTCCTGGTCCAGGAACTGCGTCCGTGCGAAATACCGCCACAGATATTCCTCCGCCCGTTCATCTTCCAGCAGCGGCACGACCGCGCGGGTACGAAGGGTGCCTTTCTCCTGGAACGCCCGTTCGATCCGGGCGATGATGCATTGCTGGAAACTGATGTCCCGGGCTTCGACCCCCAGCCGGATGCTGAGAGGGAAATAATGGAGTTTCCGGAGTTTCGGGAATACGCCGGCATTGATCATGGACGTCTTTCCGGTTCCGCTCTTGCCATACAGGGTGACGAAGATATTGTTGTCGATCAGCCGCGCAACATCATAACTGTCGTTGTCCCGCCCGCAGAATTTCAGGTGGACATCCGTCGTTTCGGGATCCTGGTAGGATGACAGTCCCGGCCAGGGATTCTGATAATCATTGATAGCCATATCCCTCCCTCCTAACGCAATACATGATCCAGTTCCTCCAGCAGATGCGGGAAACCCTCTTTCCCCATCAGGTTGACCCCCGAAAGAGTGCCCATCATCTCTTCATAGATGCCCGTATGGTATGCTTTCCTGAAATCATAGCCGTTGACAGCCAGCGGGATGATCCGGGCCGATCCCAACTGCCGGGCGATCTTCCATTCCTTGTTGTAATAATGGTCCGTCTCCCCGGCGGAAAGATCGGCGGCGACATGGGGCGTCAGGACCGTCAGCACCACCTCCGACGACAGGATCGCGCGCTCGATCTCGCGGTCATAGTCGTCCCCGCCATGCATGGACCGGTTGTCAAACCATACATTGTACCCTTTCCTCCGCAACTGGAAGAACAACTGGGCCGCTATCGGGAAATCCTTGCTGCAGTACGACAGGAAGACACCGCCCTTGTTGCGGTTGGATACGACCAGCCGGCGGAGGGACAGATCCTGCGAAGACAGGAGTTCCGTGATTTCGGACATGAAGGCCCGCGCATCCGGGTGCCTGAAAATCCGCACGCGGTTCAGGAAACGGTCCAGGTTCTCATCGGACCGGTCGTTCCGGTCCAGCATGAAGGCGACCTGTCCCCCTTCGAACTGGCTGATCTCCCGCCGCAACGTATACCAGAAGAAACGGAAGTACCAGTCGTCGTATTTGCAACCCAGCGCCAGCAGTTTCCGGTTCCGGACCAGCGAGACGATGGGGTCATCCTTCGGCATGAGAATCCACTTTTCGATGATCTGGATGGCGTCGTCGTCCGTCCGGACATACTTCCGGGCTTCGTTCTTTTCCGCCTTGCCGAACAGATAAAAGAGCGTCGGTTCCTGGTACCGGGCGTCGCCGCGGTACGTCAGCAGCGCATTCCGCCAAGCATCCATGGCTTTTTTGTCATCGATGTTGACGACCCGGAGCCGGTCTCCCCATACGGAGCGCATCAGGGTCTCCAGATAACCGTCGACCGTCGTGGTCAGGACAATCGGGAACAGCCGGGTCTCCAGCAGGGAGCGCAGTTCCGGGGCCATGTCGCGCAAGTCGAAAGAGAAATCCTCTTCCGAATTCAGCAGGTTCCGGACCGGGTCCACGCCGGACGCTGCATCGGCCGCCAGTTCGTTGAAGTCCTTGTACTCTTTCCTCAGGCTGGCGTTGATCGCCCGCAGGATATAACGGTTAACGTCCCCCGTCGGCTCGACGGCCTTGTCCATGATGACCTCATTCCCGATGACCAGCACGTAATCCGTATTGAACACATCTTCGATGAACTGGTCCTTGACAAACGAGACCTCCTGAAGCTGCGAAATGCGGTCCCTGGTATTTTCTCCCGGCTTGAATCCCATGCGCGTAAATGATAATCCTAGATGAAACGGAAATCTTCCCAGGTCAGTTCCCGTCCGCAGTTCGGACAGAAATGGAAGTTGGGTTCGATCGCACAACCGCACTTCGTGCATTTGTGCATTTCGTTTACATTGACGAGACGATATCCCAGACGCTTCATGAACCGGATAGTGCCGAGGACCATCATCCGATCCTTATCCTTATCCTCCTCGGACAACATGGCGTAGGGCAGCAGGAAATGGCTGAATTTTCCGTCCGCCTCACTCCCGTCCGGTTTGAGAGGCGCATAGACATACCCTGCGGCGAATTTGTCGACTGCCCAGATATCATGTGCATTTTCGCAAATCAGTTCCGTTGTCTCCAGCAGGCTGTCGTTCAACTGGACGGAACTCGTGTCGATCGGCTGGGGATTGTACTCTTCCTTGCACTTCTTCCTCCGGGCCGTCACCATGTAATGGTTCGATTCGTTCCAGGCCGCCAGGAATACTTCCAGATCGTACTCCTTGGCCGAATCCTCTTCCGCCGGATTGAACAAGGTGGCGATGCCTTTGTCCAGCGAGATGCCCAGGACGACGACAGCGTGGTTGGGCGTGTCTTCCAGGGAGAAATCGTCCGACAGGACATCCAGTCCTCCTCCTTTCAGGACATCACCGTTGACGACGACGATGACATGGAGGGAATCCAGGGCCTCGATCAGGTCCTCCAGCGTCTTGCCATAACTCCGGTTGACCAGGAATCCTTCATTTTCCAACAACTTTCCCATGTTGTACAAAGGCGTTCCCTGATCCCGGAGCCAGTAATTCTTCCGCGATTCACCGGAAAGGGCCTGCAGATCCTTCTCCACGCCTTCTTTCTTCAGAATAAATGACTCGCACTGGAAGTCGCAAAGGTTGCTGCCATCGTCCGCCGCAAAACTGGAGGCGGGAATGAAACTGCCGTATTCATCATGCTGCTCGTTGTCGTATTCCATCCGGATGTTGGAAATGATGTACCGTTCCACTTCCGGATCAAGGGCGACATAATTCATCAGCTCCAAAGTCTCTTCTTCCGTTATACGGTCATCCAGATAACGGTCGATTAGTTCTTTTATTCGCTTTTCCATATTATCGTACTATCTTTCTTTACTGTTAACAACCTCTTTATAAATCCTTTCGACCAACTTGTCGATCATCTTGTCCTTAACTTGTGCCTGAATGCGGTAAACGCGCTCAGCCAGTTCCTGCTTGACCGCAAACTGCGGACTGACCACCTTCTCCCTGCCGTCCGCAAAACGCAGCAGGACCTCTCCGCATTTCGATGCGGCGAGAGACTCAATCGATTCTTTACCGATAAAGAAACGGCGCATCAGGTCGGCCCCCGGATAATCGCCGTCCGAGAGATAGGGGTCCAGCATGGAAAGGATGACCGAATCGCCCTGCAGGCGGTCCAGGATCTTGCGAAGGGTACCGATCCCCTTCATCTCCTTTCTTACCGCTTCCTCCCGCAACGCTGCGTCTTTCGCCGCCTTTTCTTTTTCCCGATCCTCCTGCAGGAGACGCTGGTCTTCCTCGGTTTCCTGAGGAGATCTTCCGGCATTTTCCTTCCATTCTTCTACCGCTTTCAGGAATGTCGACAGAATGCCGGCCTCGTCTTTCGTCAGGCGCTGCATCTTGTTGAGCAGGACATTCTCGAGCAGGGATATCTCCTTTTTTTGCCTTTCCGGATCCGGGAGGCGTTTCTTGCCATACAGGAAACAGACGACATCCTTGTACTTATTGAACAACTGTATGTACCGCTCCCGCATCAGGGGAGCTCCGATCGCCAACGCTGCCAGTTTCGCACGACGACGGTGGTTCTGCCCCTGCTCTTTGCTCAGATTATATTTGTCGAACAGTGCCTGCGTCTGCGGGTTGTTCTGTATGAGATTGTCGGCGAATTCCGCACGCATGGCCAGGAGCATCTCCCGCTCTTCCTCCTTCAAGCCCCTGTCGATCTTCTCCATTTCCTCTGTCTGCCACGCTTTCTCTACGGGAAGGTCCTCCGGAACCGCTTCCACATCGATCTCCTTGGCTGCGGGGCCACCTGGTGCGGGGAACTCCCATCCGTCCACGACCTGGTCATCCCGCAGTTGCTTTTCAATCTCCTCCACCGACTGGATCCGGATTCTCTCCCCGAGCGCATTTCCCTTGGGCAGGAGATTGATGCCCAGGGCTTGTTCCACTTCCGTTAAAAAGGGGCGTTTGTTACTCGCGTTATAGGCGCTTGTGCGGACATAAGAGAACAGGGAACCAGCCCCGCGCAGTGCTTCGTAATTGTTTTTTTCGAAAGACTGGTTCAGCTCCGTCAGCAGCATGCGGACCACGGTCTGTTTCTGATCCCGGCCCAGGGATCCGAACCAGGGACTCAGGAAAACGACATTGTTGACCGCTTTCACGAGTTCCGACTCGTCGCTGCCGAAAAGGAAAGCCAGGGCTTTGTTGTACTCCCGCTCTTTTTCCGGATGAGCGAGACAATCCAATAAAAGTCTGGTTCTGTAATTCATGGAAGACAATTTCTACAAATATAATGAATTAATGGTTTTATCCGCACGCTTTCTCCCTCTTTTTCAAAGGGAAACCCATTGTATTTCTCTCATCCTTACGCTTCCCATCGTCGGTTCCGCCGCGGAATCCGTTCTCTGTTGCCGGGGCCGGGAGGGCCGCCCGGCCGGTCATAGTAAGGAGCGCGGTCTCCGACGAGGATTGACAAGGAACTCATAACCGGCAATGATCCTTCCGCTCCGCAATAAATCCTGTGTTTTCTTCGTTTCCATGTCTCTGCGTGTTTTAATGGTTTTCGGGGCCGTTCCTGGTGCGGGAATCTCCCCGCCTGCCGGCCTTCACTGACAATAGAGGACGGTCCTTCCCTTTTCTATCCGGCAATATGAAAAAAAATGTATCTTTGTGACATGGGTTATTTATCGGGGACTTTCAAATACTTTGCTTTCATCTGCTACAAGAGCGAAGACCTGGAGTGGGCCGAATGGCTGCACCAGGAACTGGAACTGTATCAGTTCCCGTCCGCCGTCGCCGGAACCCATCCGGAACTCCCCGACCGGATCAGCCCCGTTTTCCATGATACCACGGACCTGACCGGGAATCTCTCCGATAGGATTCATGAAGCGTTGGATGAATCCCGGTTCCTGATCGTCATCTGTTCTCCCCGGGCCACGAACAGCCAATGGATCGCCGAGGAGATCACGACTTTCATTGAAGAAGGAAGGCACAACGCCATCATTCCGTTCATCGTGGAAGGGACGCCCTATGCACGCAATCCCCGCCGGGAATGCTTTCCCAAGCCGCTCCGGGACCTGAAAGGGGACAAGAGCAGGGAACAGGTCGGCATCAAGATCGCCGACAAGGGAGAACAAGCTGCCGCCATCAAAGTCGTCACCCGGCTCTTTCCGGAAAGCGGATTGGATTTCCGGCAACTGTGGGATTGCCACCAGGAAATGCTGGAGAAGCGAGACCGGGCCCTCCACTCCAGCATCAGCCGGTTCTGTGCAGAAAAAGCGATCCAGCTCTGCCGGGAAGGGGATCATCTGGCAGCCCGGAGAATCGTCCTCGAGACCCTGCCGGAAGACCTGAAGCGGCCGGACCGGACCTATACGCCGGAGGCGGAGCGGGCGCTCCGTCTGGCGTCCATGAACCGATCCCAGATCATCCGGCAGTTCCCTTTACCGGAATGGGTCTTCCGCCTTTGGCAGACTACCCCTCCCACGGATATTTCCACAACCGACAGCCCGAAAATCAAGGTAACCTTCGGAGACCATGGCGAGATCCGGATCGGCAGGAAACGCCTGGTCTACGGACGGTTTACATGCGCCGCTTTCAGCCAAGACGGCGAATACCTGCTGACCGGCGACATGGAGGGAGCCGTCCAACTCTGGCGGCCGCGGCAGAACCCATGGCCCAAACTGCTGTGCAGGCATGAGGCCCCGCTGCTGGCCGTATCCTTTGAGGAAAACGACGAGGCAGCCGTCTCCATCCCGTCGAAAGGAGAAGTCCGGATCTCGCCGCTGAGACGGGATGCGGACGCGAAGTCTTATCCGCTGCCGACGGATATCGTCCATGCTGCGGCCAACCGCCACGAACAAGCCCTGATGATCGACATCCAGGGCAGAATCCGGTTCCTCGGGCTCCGGTCCGGAATCTCTTTTTACATCCGGAGCATCCGTCCCGAACTCGTTACCCATATCGCAACGTCTGACCGGACCCGGCCGAGTGTCTTCGCCGTGTTCTGCCAGGACACGACCGTCCGCGTCATCGATATCGGCCAGCCCTATTTCGTCCCCGACAGCATCCGGCTCGGACAGTACGCTTCCTTCTCTCCGGACGGAAGCATGATCATCAGCACCTACTACGGAGACTTGCAGTTCCGGTCGGCCGACGACGGGCGTTTGCTCGGGCATCTCCGGGTCACGAATACGGGCTATGTCCGTTCCTTCCATTTCTTTCCGGACGGGCATACGGCCTATACGGTGCACTCGGACGGGGATGCGGCGTTGTGGGACATCCATGAGAAAGGGATCGCCTGGGAAAAAATCCAGGAGGGTCCTCTCGTGAATCGACCCGATGAGGTCTTGCAGGTACGGGGTCTGCCGCATCCGGACGGCTTGCATTCCGCCTCCGTTACCGACGGAAATCTCATCCGGATCCGCAACAGGAAAACAGATGCGGTCATTGCGGAAATGGAATGCCCGATGGGAGACATCATCCATCTGGCTTTCAACCCGGCGGGAGACCAGATCCTGGCCGTGGTCCGGGACAAAGGTTATGCGCTGTACGCATTCCCACCTTTGCAGGAACTGATGGACCGGCTCCGCAGCCAGATCCTACCCCTGTCCCGGCAAGAAAGAGAGCAGTATCACCTGGATCAATAATCCGAAAGGATATCCCTTTCTTTTCTGTCATGATGCCGGGTCTGCCACAACTTTTTTTCCAAGACCATGGCCTTCGGATCCCCATATCCGCGCACCTGCCGGATCCAATGGATTTTCCCCTGGACACAACGCCAGTCCTCCTTGGTACACCCGTCCTTGCGCATCCGGTGGATCTCCGCCCGCAGATTCTTGATCCAGCGGCGCGGGATATTGGCCTTTTCATTGACCACGACCCCGGTAACTTCCTGCCGGGCACCTTTCTTCATCAGGTGCGTCTTGGCATCATTCATCGTGAACCCCTCTTCCTCGATGATCTTTTTCAGCAATTCCCGGAAGATCTCCCCTTCTTTGTAGACATTGTACTGGCTGCTGAAGGACAGGTCGTCGGCATAGCGGGTATAGGTCACGCCAAAACTGGAGGCGAGCCCGGAAATCCGTTCGTCGAGACGGGCACAAACGATGTTGGACAGGACCGGAGAGGTCGGCGCTCCCTGCGGCAACACGTCAGGAAGGCCCCGGGACCGGCCTCCGGGAATCGTGCAGAGATCGGCAACGAACCGGGCTGTCTGGAAAGGAATGCCGATCCGTCGCAAGCTTTCCGTCACCATCCGGGACGTTATGCTCGGAAAGAAATCCTTGAGATCGATATTGAATACATAGTTTTTCCCGACATGCTGCCGGGCGCCGGAAACGACGGACCGTCCCGGGGAAAAGCCATGGACGGGAGCGGGAACTTCAAAATAAAGGAGCAAGGCCAGATTCAACGCCCTGAGGATGGTTTTCAATTCGCGGTCCGGCGCCTGGATGGCCCGGAAACCGCCCCTTTTCTTGGGGATCTCGAAAACATGGTATGCCCGCACACGGTTGGTGCGTTTCCGGTATTTCAGGATGGCCTCTTCGTCAAAGGAGCCGGCATTCGCCTGCACCGCGGGAATCAGCTGCAGCAGGGTCCAGCAAAGTCCTTCCGGAGAATCCATCCGGACAAACAGTTCCCAGCGGGCGCGCAATTCTTCCATTCGAGTCATATTCCTGAATAAAAAGACGGAGGGGAGCCGGAACTTCTACGTTTCAATCGAAATACGTTTCGGTTGAAACGGTGGACGCCAGGACGAACGGAGTGAGCGCCTGGCGCGTTCAAAAAGACATTGTATCGGGACCTAGGAACCCCGACATCCGCCGATGGCAGCGGACAAAATTCAAGTGGTTCCCGGCACCCCTGTCCGTCTGAGGTCAAAGATAAGAAATATTCCGGTTACTTGGTCCGGAAAACGGGGCGGATCGTGCCCCAGGCGTTGCGGGGCATCGTGGAGACCCGCGCGTCATGGTTGTCGAAAGAGAGGCAGCAGGCGCCGCCATTCCAGCCCAGAGGGGCCCACTTGCTGTCATAATTGCAGGTCAGGTAGCGGCCTTCCGTTCCCTGGCCGCGGTGATGGGCCTTCTCATGGTTGACGATGAGATAGTAGCGCTGGTGGGTCGTCATCTCGATGGCATCATACTTCGCTTCGATCTTCTCCCCCTCCTGATGACCGGCATCGCCATACCAGCCGCCGGCGGGCAGGTAGATGTAGTTGCCATTCATGCGGCTCATGACCTTGTAACCGCCGCCGCACTCCTTCGCAACCGGCTGCCAGTAGCAGCATTCGTCCAGTTCCCGGAAATCATCCACGGACGGGATGCAATGGACATAGGGACCCAGAGCCTTGAAAAGATCCGGCATCGGATAATACTGGACATTGTATTCGCTGGCGACCACGTTGAAGTAACGGCTCTCATCGGGAGCCTGCAGACCATAGAGGGTGTTGAAATTCGCGAAGAGACCGGGGGCCGTCTCCTTCTCTGCTCCGATGTTGCGGGAGGCCCAGAGGGTTCCGCTCGGCAACCCCAGGTCAACCATCTTGACCGGCTTCCAAATCAGTTCTTTTTTCTTTTCCATGATGCACTCTGTTTAAAGGTTTACGGTTCAGGCATTGAAGTTCTGCCTCGACGTAAACAGAGGCGCCCTTCGCCCCAATCTATCCGTAGATCATGAAAAAAGAGGCCGGTTTCCGGCCGGGCCCTATCGTCCCGCGACAAGGCCCGGGATATCTTCGGGCGGAAGGTAGTCGATCCGAACGATCCGGTTGGCGGACAGCGCCCCGTTCCGGTCGTTGTAGACCGCCACGCCGCGCTCCAGGTTGCAGGCTGCCGTATTGTGCACGCCCAGAATGCTTTGGGACTGGTCGGCCGTCATGCCCAGCGCAATCCGGAGCGGGATGTTGTCCAGCAGGGACCGGGGAATGCCGGCCCCCAGCGTCTGGGTGCTGGCTATCAGGTGGATGCCATATTTACGGCCGATCCGGACCACCTTCCGGACCAGGACGTTGTCGACATATTCCGTCGTCCGGGCCTTCCCGGACCAGGCGACATGGCATTCGTCCACGATGCAGACGATCCGCGGAAGACGCCGGCCCGTCTTCCGGGCATAGTCTTTCAGGTCCGTCGCATTCACGCTGCGCAGCAGCTCCTCCCGCTCCGTCAGCATTCCCTCAACCGTCCGGACCGCCTCGACGGCCACTTCCGGATCGGTGGTGCAGCAGATGGTTTTCACATGCGGACAGTCCGCGAATTCCAGCATGCCGGTTCCGGCGCAGTTGATCAGTACGAAATTCAGTTCTTCCGGGCTGTAACGCGCGATCCCGCGCGCGATGATCACATTCAGCAGATTCGTCTTTCCCTTGCCGGACTGGCCGGCAATGAAGCCATGGTTGGCCTCCGAATCGAGCCCGAAGGTCAGGGCATGCTCCGCACCGTCCGAAACGCCGATCGGAATCCGGAGACCGTCCATGACATCGGCACCGACCTCCCTGCGGGAACGGCCGGCGATCTTGCTGCAGAGCGCGTCCAGGGACGGCGATATCTCCTCCAGGGTTTCCAGACGCATCGGGGAGAGCTGGTTGTAGAAAATATCCGCCGAAGAAGAACGGACATGGCAGAGGCCGTCCGCCCGCGCATCGATCACGACCATCTTGGAAAGGATCTCATTCAACAGCTGGCGCTGTGAAGCACTGCCCAGGCTCTGGCGGCTGAAGGTTATCAGGAAAAGGGTCCCGGTCTCCCACGCCACGTTCATCATGGCCCGGATCTTGGCCAGGTCACTCTGGATGCAGGATGGGAAATCACCGAACACGACGATCCGGTAAGGCTGGATGTTCCCGGACAGCACATTGTATTCATCGATCGAACCATACCGGGTCCGGCACTCCGTCACGATGGCCATCGTCCGGGAAAACAAGGCATCGATGCCTTCGCGCACCGCTTCCGGCGCGCAGACAGGACTGGTCCCCGAGCGGGTCAGGTGGACGAAGTCCATCCCCAGCTGCTCGGGATCGAAGACCTTGATCTCGCAATAGCGGGGGTCCATGCGGGCCTGCATGTCCAGGACGATTTTCTCGACGGCCGCATTGACCCGGTCCCTGCCGCAACCGTCGTGACAGAAGGCGAAGCCGCGGATCTGTCCGGAGGGGAAGAGGCCGGGACATTTCGCCGCAGGCAGGTATCCGGCCGGATAATAGTCCGGCCGGCTCACCGACAATGTCGTTCCGGAGACCGGATAATAATCCATCGAGAGGATGGCCTGGCATTCCTGCCGTTCCCGTTTCAGACGGGCCATTTCGGCATTCAGCATTTCATTCCAAGTGTCCATGTCGTTTCTTCTTTTAACTGTTACCTTTTATTTCAGACGTTCGAGGGCATTCTTTGCCTCCAGATAGTATTCTTCGTAAATGACGCCGATCGCCATCGTGTCCAGACAGCCTATTGTAAAACAGATCCATCCGAACGTCCGCCAGCCCGAATAACGCCAGGAGGCCAGCCCGATGATCCAGAAAAACAGGCAGAAAACGAAGACGGCGACGGCGACAAACAACGCCAGGGTGGCATCGTCCTTCTTGATCTTCAGAGAATTCTTCCGATTTTGCAATTCAAGTTCCCTGCGACGGGCCGCTTCCGCCATCAGCGCCTGCTGTTTCATGCGGCGCTGCGCCTCCTCCTGGCGGCGACGCTCCTCCGCGACCTGCTGCAGGCGTATTGCCTCTGCCTCGCGACGGCGACGCTCCGCTTCCTCTGCCTGACGACGGCGCTCCGCCTCTGCGGCCGCCTGCCGACGACGCTCCGCTTCTTCCGCCTGACGGCGGCGCTCTGCCTCTTCCGCCTGACGACGGCGCTCTGCTTCTTCCGCCTGACGGCGGCGCTCCGCTTCTTCCGCCTGACGGCGGCGCTCCGCCTCCTCTGCCTGACGACGGCGCTCCGCCTCCTCCGCCTGACGGCGGCGCCTTGCTTCTTCTGCCTGACGGCGGCGTTCTGCCGCTACCGCCTCTCGACGGCGCTCCGCTGCTGCCGCCGCGACATCCTGGATCAGCTTCGACCCTTGGGAAAGGGCTCCGGAAATGGCTCCGGAAGACATCGTCTCACGGCAATACGTCTTCAGTGCATCGCGGCGCTGCCGATGCTCCGGTTCCTCCATCACCGTGGCATCGAGGGTCTGCATCATCGATGCGAGCAACCGGAGTTCATGGGGAAGCGACCCGATGATCTCCTCTGCCAAGGAATAATTCCGCTGACGAATCAGGTCAGCCACCTCTTTCCCGATTCCCCGGTACTGCTCAAAATAGCCGACGGCGCCGGACAGTTTGCCGCGCAGGCTTTCGATTTGAAGGCGTTCCGCCTCGAGGCCCGCCAGGCGGGCCTCTCCGGCTTTCCGCTGCAGGACAAAGTCATAATAGCCCTGTCCCGCCTGATTCTCAGTCGGTCCCATCTTACTCCACCTCCTCCAATTGCGATACCCAGCTGCAGCACTTGGACAGCGTCTCTTCCAGCTGTTCCTTGAGATCCTGGTAACGGCTTTTCTGTTCCTCATGGAATTCCGTCAGCGTCTCCAGGAAACTCTCGGAGATGCCTTCCTCCTCCAACTGCTCCAGCGCCTGCGCCTCGGATGCCATCAGTTCGTCCAATTCCTCGGACTTCCCGTTCAAAAACTGAATGTACTCTTCCAGCAATTCAATCTGGCCTTCGATTCCTCTTCTCATGACTGTTTGGTTTTTAAGGTTCATACTTGTTCCCGCTGACTGTGTCGGAACAGGGGCGGGCGCCCGGCTCCGCTGTTTTGCCTGCTCGTGCAGGCGCTCGGCATGTCCCTGCCAGTAACCGGCTTTGTATCCGTCGGCATAAGTTTCCAGCGGGACATTGCTCCCGGGATGGAAAACCAGCGGCATGGAAAGCCCCATCCTGACGTAAGACGGTTTGCGGCCGGCCCGGCCGGCCGCGTATCCGTCCCGCTGGCCCCGCGGATACTCATTGGGGTTGAGCCAGTCCCCCAGAAGCTTCCAGATCTCGGCCATATCCGTCATACATGACGGAGGACGCGGTCTACCATGCCGTATTCCACTGCCTCCTGTGCTGTCATCCAATAGTTGCGGTCCGCATTTTCAAACACGCGCTCATAGGGCTGGCCGCTGTGATCCGCGATGATGGTATAGAGTTCTTCCCGGATCTTCTCGATCTCTTTCGCCTCGATCAGGATATCCGAGGCCTGGCCACGGACCCCGCCCAGCGGCTGGTGGATCATCACGCGGGCATGCGGCAGGATCGTACGCTTGCCCGGTGCACCGGCGCACAGGAGGACGGAACCCATCGAAGCCGCCAGGCCCGTGCAGGTCGTCGCAACGTCCGGACGAACCAGCTGCATGGTATCATAGATCCCGAGTCCGGCGGTCACGCTGCCGCCGGGAGAATTGATGTACATCTGGATATCGCGCTCCGGATAAGCGGACGCCAGGTAGAGGATCTGCGCCTGGATGATGTTCGCGACATCATCGTCGATGGGTCCGGGGATGAAGATGATCCCGTCCATCTGCAGACGGCTGAAGACATCCATCGAGATGGCATGGAGATGCCGCTCCTCGATGATGGAAGGATTGAGGTAGGTGTTCTTGTACTGGTGCAGTGCGAGGCTGCCGATTCCCCTGTCCTTGACAGCGAATCGTTCGAAATCATTCTGATACAACATGGCTTGTCATGATTATTTGTTCTTGTTCGACAGTAATGTCCGTCACCGAACCCGGCAGTGCCTCGCCCCGGAGGACGCGCTCGACAAACGGATCGGCGATGTATTTCTTGACGGCGCGGTTGATCGGGCGGGCGCCCATGGCGGGATCGGCATCCTTTTCCGCCAGCAACTCCGCGACACCCTCTCCGATATGCACCTCATACCCTTTCTCCGCGAATTTCAGGCACTGCTCGTCGAGTTTCATCCGGGCGATGCGCACCAGCTCTTCGCGGCCGAGCCGGTTGAAGTTCACGACACCGTCCAGGCGGTTGATGAACTCCGGGGCGAAAAGACGCCGGACCGCTTTGCGGATCGCCGATTCGGCATCTTCGCTACCGGCTTGTTCGTAACCGATCCGGCTGGAGGCCCGTTCGGCTTCACGCACGCCGGCATTCGAGGTCATGATGATGATCGTGTTCTTGAAATCGACGGTCACGCCCTGTCCGTCGGTCATGCGTCCGTCATCCAGAACCTGGAGAAAGGCGTTGAAGACGTCCGGATGCGCTTTCTCGACCTCGTCCAGCAGGATCACGCAATAAGAGTGGCGGCGCACCGCCTCGGTCAGCTGGCCGCGGTTCTCGTAACCGACATAGCCCGGAGGCGCGCCGATCAGGCGGCTGACCGTATGGCGTTCCTGGTATTCGCTCATGTCGATGCGGACCAGCTTGTCGCGGCTGCCGGAATGGATCTCGGCCAGCACCTTGGCCAGTTCTGTCTTGCCTACGCCCGTAGGGCCGGTAAACAGGAAACAGCCTTGCGGACGCGTCGCATCCGAGAAGTCCATCCGGGCGCGCCGCAGGGCGGCCGCCACCTGGTGGACCGCCTCCTGCTGGCCGATCACTTTCTGCGCCAGGACCGTCTCCAGGTCCCGCAACGATTCCAGCTCGTCCTGACGCAGCCGGGATACCGGAATGCCGGTCTGGACGGTCAGTGTCCGGCAGATGTCGTCCGGAAGCACCTCGGCGCCGCCGTCCAGGGAGACGCGGGCGGCGGTCTCGTCCATCAGGTCGATGGCCTTGTCCGGCTGATAGCGTTCCGGAAGGAAACGGCCGGACAGTTTGACGGCCAGTTCAAGGGTCTCGTCGTTCATGGTCAGTCCGTAGTACTCTTCATAATGGGAACGGATTCCCTGCAGGACGGTCAGCGTATCCTCCGCGGACAGTTCGTCGACGAAGACTTTGCGGAAACGGCGTTCGAAAGCCTTGTCGCTCTCGACGTAGCGGACATACTCATCTTCCGTGGTCGCGCCGATGAGCTTGATCTCGCCGCGCGCCAGGGCAGGCTTCAGCAGGTTGGAGGCATCCAGGGCGCCGGAGGTACGGCCGGCTCCGATCAGCAGGTGGATCTCATCCATGAAGAGCAGGTAGCGGCCTTCGCTCTCCGTCACTTCCCGGACGATTCCTTTCAGACGGTTTTCCAGTTCGCCCTGGAAGCGGGTACCGGCCATCAGCGCGCCCATGTCGAGCGACCAGATCGTCTTGCCCTGCAACTTCCCGGGCACATCGCCCGCCGCGATTTTCATCGCCAGCCCTTCCACGATGGCGGTCTTTCCTACACCGGTCTTTCCGACGAGGATGGGGCTCTTGTGTTTCCGTGCCAGGATATACATGGTCTGGCGGATCTCCGCTTCACGGCCGACGACCGGCTCCAGTTTTCCTTGCTGTGCCTCGGTCATCAGGTTGCGCGCGTAACGCTCCAGGAAGCCGGATTCGCGGTCGCCCTGTTCTTCCGAGCGGCGTCCGCTGCGGCCCGACTCCGGCTGGGGACGGGCGGCCGACGCCTCACGGCAAGCGTCCCGGCGCTCTTCGACGATCGCACGGAAAATGTGTTCCGGAGCGATGCTGTCAGCGGGATTCTGCTGATGGGCAGCCTCCAGGGTCCGGTCAAGGGCCAAGGAAAGGCCGCCGCCCATTCCGTGCGGAAGTTCCGAGATTTCCTCCTGCAGGACGCGCCGCAGGACATCCGGAGAAACATGGCTCCGGCGCAAGATGCCGAGCGTCATGATGGGCTCATTATCCATCAGATAAAGGCCCAGGAACGCGGGTTCGAGGCAAGCCAGGCCCTCGTTCTGCGCTGCCCGGTAGGACCGGATGATCATTTCCCGGGCGCTTTGGTTCAAACGACTGTAATTCATGGCTATTCCGTATTTTCGTGATCGTTCATGCAAATCATGCAATCGGGATTCTTGGTTATTTTCATGGCATAGTAACGGCCGATGGCCGGGCCAGTTCCCGGGGCGGCGAGGGTGCCCCAGCGCTGGAACTGGCCTTCCTGGCGGTTGGCGAACAGGATGTAGTTGGTATCTCCGAAGGCGGCCTTCAGGCCGGCAAGGCCGTATTTTTCCGCATCGACGATCTGGAGCATCGCCCATTTCGTCATAATGTAGACCAGGGGGAGCATGTCGTCCGGGAGTCCGGGCTGGACCAGGATGTCGATGTCCTCCGGAGAAGCGTAAGCCGGAATCTGGCCGCTCTCCAGGCCTGCCTGCGCATCCCGGATCTCCTCTTCCATGATGACATTGTTCCCGAAGAGGCAGCCGTAGCAGGCATCACCGGGACGGTACAGGAAGCAGTCGATGCCCTGGCCCCTTTTCAGCACGCGGCCGAAAAGGCCGGGCTTGCCCGACTCCGCCAGCTGCGACCCGACCCGGAAACGGCTGCTGTTGTTGTCCGTGCAGGCCAGTATGATATTCGCCTTCGCGACGATCTCCTTCAGCACCTGCGGATGGTCACAGATATTGACATCGTACTTTTCCACTTCGATATACGGGTTGATGTTGCGGACGATGTCCTCGCAGATATCCGTCTTCTTGCGGCCCAGGTCGGAGACACCGGCAACATGGCGGGAGATGTTGCGGGCCTTGAAGACATCAAAATCCACCAGGACCAGCCGGCCGATGCCGTTTCTGGCCAATTGCTCGGCCACCTGGCTGCCCAGTCCGCCGCAACCGATGATGGCAGCCGTCTTGTCTTTCAACGCATCCGTTTCAAAAATGCCACCTTCCTGCCAATTCCAGTTCCGGTCCTTGGAAGGAAGAGGATTTGGCTCCTCTCCGGAGCCAAATCCTTTAACATCGGGACTGGTAATGACATCATCACCCGATCCGATATGGGTGCCTGCGGGGACTTCGACGAAAGTGCCCGTAACGTTGTCCCACACTACCTCCTTGGCAGTGGATCCTGAACCAGTGTTCAGGTTGCGGAAGTTTTCCGCAAAATCGCGAATCGTTTTCATAAAGCGAACCGTTTTTAAAAAGTGAAACATTAGTTGGACAAATAGTAGGCGATCGGCTTACCCGTCTGAAGATGGGCTTCATAGGCAATCAACCACAAATAACTTCTCTTAACAAGATACTTCAGCCCGAGATTCGGGCTCCAGGCGGAGGAATGCGCGTAGCAGAGTTGCGTGCAGCCGTTCTGGGCGCTGAGCACGTGCATTTGCCCGTCACATCCACTCAGTTCTTTGCCGTTGCAGTCCTTGAGCATCCTGCGGACAAAGAGCCGGGGGAAACTGTGCGGATAGTCGTAAAGATCTGCATACATCGGATAGACATGCCCGTTCGGCAGCTTAACTTCAAAGCTGAAAAAGAAGGAGTCCCCGTTCGGGTCAAAACGGCCGCGGCGGAACATTTTTTTGCCTTTCAGGACTTCCTGCTCCCTGAAAAGGCGGTTCATTACTTCGTTTCCCATTTTTCCATCATTTTTCTCACCGGGCTGGTACCGGCGATCCGGCGCCATTCCATCCGGCAGTAAGTATGGTCGTTCTTGAACAGATAAGGGTACAGACACATCGATGTTCCTTCGATGGTTCCGATGACAAGGATCAGGTACTCAAGATTCAGCTCATCCAAAGACGTGAACATGGAGTCCACATCTTTCCCGCTGGGACGGGGGAGATGCATCTTGTGGTGCGAATGACCAACGAGAATATGGTGCATGCCAAGGGGCGAAACCTTCTTCCAGGCCTCTTTCATATAATCGATGTCCTGCTGGAAGAACGCAGGCTGGTGGTTGGCTTTCGGTCCCGGACCGTCGACAAGGAGAAGGCGGGGGGTACCGTCTTCCGTCACGTTGCCGAAACCGAACCAGCCAGTCTCGATATCCGGATGCTTCGCCATGTCCTTGAACATGTACGCCAATTCGCTGTCATATACTTCGATAGGAAGCATGTCAGCCTGCTCCGGCACGTCTGGCAGACGGACCGGAACGGCCGGGCGGACATACCGCCTGTAGAGATGGGCGGTCCTGCGGGCCGTCATCTTTCTCCGATTCTTGTGTTTCTTTTTCATGATCATCTTGTTTTTGTGTTCTACCTTGATAAGAGAGAGTGCGCCGGTCAATCTATCCGGCCGCGGCGATTATTTTGCTTCCAGCCTGTCGAAACAGGCCCGGTATTCATCGGGGTAATAAACGAGGAACCAGGCCGTCCACCAGGCGAGCAAGGTGCATGCGACCATGTCCGCATTGAAAACGATGCCCTCTTCCCGGGCATGGGCATCGGCGTTGACCGCGACCAGGTCGGCGAAGGACTCCACGCGGTTGCGGACGGCTGAATCCCGGATTTCCGGCTTCCAGAAACTGTAGACAAGATCCGTCCGGCCTTCGCGGAAAAGGTCCAGGATGGCAGGATCGTCGAGCGGGATCCTCTCCAGACGAGGGATGATGCCGTTCCTTTCCCGGACCATCCGGCTGGCGTCGGAAATCAGGCGGAGGATTTTCCGGGACCGGATCATGACGCGCGGCGCTCCCGGGGCATCGTCCCCCCGGAGTTCCTTCGCGACCGACGGGCCGAAGCGGTTCTCCACGTATTTCCAGACCCGGGAGGGCCGGCTGCCGATGTCGACGTTGACCGTCACGGGCAATTGCAGGAAACCGACGGGATCCAGTTCGTTCCGGACGGGGTCGACGGTCGTCAGGCCCAGGCAGAAGCAGACGAGCGAAGCCGACGAATCGCCCCGGCCGGGGCCGATCAGGATATCTTCCGACTGGAGGTAGCCGGCGATGTTGTACAGGTACAGGAAGAAATCCGCCAGGTCGTTTTCCCGGATGAAAGCCATTTCCCGACGGATGCCTTGGATGACACAGAACGGCAGCAGCGTTCCGTAGCGTTTCACTTCCATGGCCCCTTCCATGACCAGGAACTCCAGATAATCGGCGGCCGAATTGAAACAGGCCGGGACAGGGTATCTGTTCTTCTTTTTCATGGCATGATCCGTTTAGCGGGTGATACGGCCCTGAAGATCCAGCAGGACATACCCGGGGCCGTCTTCGTCCAGACTCGCCCGGAACAGGGCCGGCGAGACCGGCTCGATCGACAGATAGACGGCCTCCGTCAACGGGTTGCCCGCGCGGTCCATCAGGCCGTAGCGTTCGTCTACTTCGAAGGCGAAGACTTCGAGTTGCCGGTCGTGGAACAGCAGCGGATAGACATTGTCCACGACAAAGGGATTCAAGACGGAGCCGTCGAAGCCGAATTGGATCCGGCGGCCGGGAAGGGTGGCCAGGATGCAGTCATCGAGGAACACGATGTCCTTGTACTTCGGTTCCAGGAACCAGCGGCCGGTCGTGTCGATGACACCACAGAGGAAAGAAGTATCCGGCACGGCGCAAAGCCCGTGGCGGAAGACGAAATCATCCAGCGGATGACCGTAATAGGGGAAGGTCGGAAGACCGGCGACGGCATGGCCCCGCTCATCGAGGAAACGGACCACGTCGTTGTCTTCAACGGCGCAGCGACCCTCGCTGAGAGGCCAGGCATGGCGGTGGACAAGGGGGATGGGACACGCCCCGGTCCGGCTGTCAAAGAAGCCGTAACGGCCGTCGGCGCCCTGGACAAGAATCAGGGGACTCCGCTCCGTCATGATCTTGTCCCAATCTGGACAGACGTCTTTCAAGACGCATTTCCGCTTGCGTACATGCCAGACGGATACCAGCCCGTCGTGGGAAGGAACGACCCGGAAATCGGGATTCAGAATCAGCTCGGCGCAATCGGAACACACCGCATAACCCGGTTCACCCGGACGCGGCGCATCCGGAACCCTGGCGCAGGCAAGGAGCAGCACGGACAGCGCTGCCGCCAAAAAAAATCTTGTTTTCATATGCTGTACTTTTAACAGTTTCTGAAAACAAGAGATGACCTTGCGGTCCAAATCTATCCGGCTGCCTTATGGTTTTGTACCGATGAACATCCGGCAGATGCCGAGGGTAAAGGCTTTGTGGGTGACGTCGGCGAAGCCGGCGGCGCGCATCGTTTCCATGAATACCCGGTGCTTCGGGAAGTTGAGGACGGAGGCGGGCAGGTACTTGTACGCGGCCTTGTCGCCGCTGACTTTGCCGCCGATCAGCGGCAGGATGTGCAGGAAATACAGGTTGTAGCACCAGCGGATCACGGCATTTTCCGGCACGGAAAGTTCCAGGATGACCAGTTTGCCCCCGGGACGGAGGACGCGCAGCATTTCGCGCAGGCCTTTCTCCCGGTTTTCGAAATTGCGGATGCCGAAAGCGATGGTAACCCGGTCGAAAGAACCGGTCCCGAACGGCAGGTTCTCGCCGTCGCCGGTCTGCATGGAGATCATCTCCTGAAGGCCTTCCCGGGCGACTTTTTCCCGCATGACGGCCAGCATCCCCTCCGACAGGTCGACGCCGGTGACATGGACCGAAAGGTCTTCCCGAAGGGTACGGCGGGCGATGGCGATGGAGAAGTCACCGGTGCCGCAGGCCAGGTCCAGCACCTGTTTCGTGTCGGGAGACACGATCTGGCGAAGGGCTTTGCGACGCCAGATCCGGTCGATGTCCAGCGACATGATATGGTTCAGTTTGTCGTAGTCGGCCGCGATGTTGTCGAACATGCTGCGGACATTTTCTTTCCGGGGCATGGCTTACAGCAGGAATTTGACGAACCCGAAGCCCATCAGCAGGGCCAGGGCGAAAGTGGACAGGACGAGCAGGGGCAGCATCGGGTCCAGGTCACGGTCCTCCCGGGTCCAGACGCCGCGCAGATGGATTCCGTAAAGCGGCAGCGTGACCAGGAACAGGTAATGCCACGGATCGAAGAAACGGACCAGGCAGTAGCCGATCATGCAGGCCCAGCCCAGGACGATCAGGACGGTCTGGTAGATGCGGGCGTTCCGCAGGCCGAGCCGGATGGCGACGGTCGTCCGGTTGGCGGCATCGGTTTTCATGTCACGGATGTTATTGACATTCAGCACCCCGATGCTGAAGAAACCCATCCCGGCCGCAGGCAGCAGCAACGCCCAGCCCGGCACGGTATGCGCCACGACGAAGTAGGCGCCCAGCACGGCGACAAGGCCGAAGAACAGGAAGACGAACACATCGCCCAGACCGCGGTAGCCATAGGGGTTGCGGCCCAGGGTGTACTTCATGGCCCCGCTGATCGCGGCGAAGCCCAGCAGGACGAGACAGAGACCGTCCAAGCTGAAGATCCGGCCGAAACTGACCTTGATCATGGCCAGGCCGAACACCACGCAGAGCCCCACGAAGAGCGCAATGAGTCGCTTCATGTCCGTCACGGTCAGGGCGCCGCCGTTGAGCCCGTATGCCGGCCCCTGGCGGTCCGCCGTGTCCGTCCCGTGGAGGACGTCGCCCAGTTCGTTGCTCAGGTTCGACAGGATCTGCAGGGAGACCGTCGTCAGCACCAGGAAGAGGACGGCCAGGCCCTTGACCTTATAATCCGCCACGGCCAGCAGGGTCCCGAGCAGGACGCCGGCCAGCGAAAGCGGCAGGGTACGGAGCCGCATCGAGCGGATGGCAGGAATGAATTTATCCATTGTTTTTCCGTTTGGGAAAGAGGACCTTGAAGAAGGTGGACAGGGCATGGAACACCGCCCAGACAACGCCTGATTCCCGGTAATCATAAATGAACTGCTCCTTCGGCGGACGGCCCTTCGGGCTGCGCAGGTAGCGGAACCGCTCCTTCAGCGGATAAGCGATGTCACGCCATTTTTCCAGGCCGTGGTCGCGGTCGCAGACCGCCAGGATCCCGGGGGCCAGCACGCAGTCGATCCCGTGCTTCCGCGCACGGACGCCGTAATCGAAGTCGCCGAAACTGTGGTGGTAGACCGGATCCAGGTTGCCCACGACGTCATAGACGGATTTCGGCACCAGGACCAGGTTGCCGTTGAACAGGTAGCAGGGAACGGGGATGACCGGATCCGGCGTCATCAGCTTGCGGGCCTTGTTGCGACCGCCGTAGGTAATCTCCCCGGCGGAATTGGCCGTCGTGCCGATGATGACCGCCTTGTGGCGGAGGAACTCGGAATTCTCCATCAGCGCCGCCAGCGCACCCTCGTTCATATACGTGTCATCGTTGATCCAGAGATAGAAATCCTGACCGTCTTCGGCCGCCTTGCTCCAGGCCAGCCGCATGCCCTGGTTCCAGAACAGGCTGCCGTCTCCCCGGAGCAGGACCGTCTGCGGGAACTGCTCCGCGACGGCCTCGGACGTACCGTCCGTACTGCCGTCGTCGACCAGGTACACGGTAAAGGAATACTTCCCGTCGGCCTTCATGCCATCGATCTGGTGCCAGCAGTTTTCCAGGCACCGGAGCGTCTTGGCGCGACGGTTGTGGACCGTCAGGAGGATGGCTACGCGCAACATGGCTTAATCAAGTTTAAGGACAGCCATGAAGGCGCTCTGCGGCACCTGGACGGTACCGATCTGGCGCATGCGCTTCTTGCCTTCCTTCTGTTTCTCAAGGAGTTTGCGCTTGCGGGTGATATCGCCGCCGTAGCACTTTGCCGTAACGTCCTTGCGGACCTGCCGGACAGTTTCGCGGGCGATGATCTTCGCGCCGATGGCCGCCTGGATGGCGATGTCGAACTGCTGGCGGGGGATCAGGTCCTTGAGCTTGAGGCAGATCTTACGCCCGAAATCATAGGCGTGATCCTCATGGATCAGGGTGCTGAGGGCATCGGCCGGATCGCCGTTGAGCAGGATGTCCAGCTTGACCAGGCGGGCGGTGCGGTAGCCCATGACATGGTAATCGAAAGAGGCATAGCCCTTCGAGATCGATTTCAACTTGTCATAGAAATCGAAGACGATTTCGGACAGCGGCATCTCGTACGTCAGTTCGACGCGGGTCGCGGTGATATAGTGTTCGCCCAGCAGGGTGCCGCGCTTGTCCATGCACAGTTTCATGACCGGGCCGTAGAACTCGGTGTTGGTGATGATCTGGGCACGGATGTACGGTTCCTCGATGTGGTCGATCAGGGTCGGGGCCGGAAGACCGGAAGGGTTGTGGACATCGACGCACTCCCCCTTGGTCGTATAGACTTTGTAGGAAACGTTCGGGACGGTCGTGATGACGTCCATGGCGAACTCGCGGAACAGCCGCTCCTGCACGATCTCCAGGTGCAGCAGGCCGAGGAAGCCGCAGCGGAAACCGAAGCCCAGGGCCAGGGAGGATTCGGGTTCATAGACGAAGGAGGCATCGTTGAGCTGGAATTTCTCCAGGGTGGCCCGCAGGTCTTCGTACCGGTCCGCCTGGACGGGGTACATGCCGGCGAACAGCATCGGTTTGACTTCTTCGAAACCGGCGATCGCCTCCGAACACGGGCGCGCGACATGGGTGATGGTATCGCCCACCTTGACTTCGGCGGCCGTCTTGATGCCGGAGATGATGTAGCCCACATCGCCGCAGCCGATGCTGTCAGCCGGTTTGAGCTGCATCTTGAGGACGCCGATTTCATCGGCTTCGTACTCCTTGCCGGTATTGAAGAACTTGACCTTGTCTCCTTTGCGGATGGTCCCGTTGAAAACCTTGAAATAAGCGATGATGCCGCGGAAGGAGTTGAACACGGAATCGAAGATGAGGGCCTGGAGCGGCGCCTCGGGATCGCCCTTCGGGGCAGGAATCTTCTCCACGATGGCATCCAGCAGCGGCGCGACACCCTCGCCGGTGCGGGCGGACACCTTGTAGACATCCTCCGGATCGCAGCCGAGCAGGTCGCAGACCTCGTCGGTCACGACATCCACCATGGCGGAATCCATGTCGATCTTGTTCAGGACCGGAATAATCTCCAGACCATGGTCCACCGCCTGGTAGAGGTTGGAAATCGTCTGGGCCTGCACGCCCTGGGAGGCGTCTACGACCAGCAGCGCCCCTTCGCAGGAAGCAATGCTGCGGGAGACTTCATAACTGAAGTCGACATGGCCGGGGGTATCGATCAGGTTGAGCGTATACTTCTCGCCCTGATACAGATACTCCATCTGGATGGCGTGGCTCTTGATCGTGATGCCCTTTTCCTTCTCCAGATCCATGTCGTCGAGGACCTGGTTCTCCATGTCCCGGGATGAAAGGGTCTGGGTCAGTTCCAGCAGCCGGTCCGCCAGGGTACTCTTGCCGTGGTCGATATGCGCGATGATGCAGAAATTGCGGATATGCTTCATGCTCGGTTCAATTCTCTTATAAACCGCAAAGATACGAGTTTTTCCGAAATAATTTCTTACATTTGTTTTTGGGGAAGGTCCGACCGTCCCCGGTGACCGGATGAATGACCAGCAGATCATAGCCTTGTGGGAGTCCGGACAGCGCGAAAGAGCCTTCAACGAAATCGTCAGGAATTACTCGGAACGGCTCTATTGGCATGTCCGGCGTTTCGTGTGCTCCCACGAGGACGCGGACGATCTCGTACAGGAGATCTTCATCAAGATCTGGGGCGCCCTGCCGACCTTCCGGGGCGACGCACAACTCTTCACCTGGCTCTACCGCATTGCGACGAACGAGACCCTGAATTTCCTGCGGAAGCAAAAGGTCCGAGCCTCGCTCCGGTTCCAGTCGCTCGACGACGAACTGGAGCGAAAAATCGATGAGGATCCGTACTTCAACGGAACGGAAGCCCAGCGGCTCCTCTCCAAGGCCATCCTCAAACTGCCAGACAAACAACGGGTCGTCTTCTCCCTGCGCTACTATGAGGACATGAAATACGAGGATATCGCCGAAATCACCGGTACCTCGGTCGGCGCCCTCAAAGCCTCCTACCACATCGCTTATGAAAAATTAAAAGCGGAATTCCAAGATTTGGTTTAAACCTTTCAACCTGACACGTGTCAAAGAAAACGGTTATGAATGAGAAACAGTTCCATACAGTGCCGGAAGGCTATTTCGAGGGGCTCCAGGCGAGACTCTCCGCCATTCCGCAGCAGCAGGAGACCGTGACCCGCTGGGTCCGGTTCCGGCCGTACCTCGCCATGGCCGCCGCCTTCGCGGCAATGGTTGTGGGCGGAACCGCCTTGCTCCGGCAGACCGCGCAGCCGGCATCCGGCTTGACGTACGACGACCTGATGGGCTATGCCCAGCTGATTCCTACGACCAATCCGTATATGATTTACGATGAAGAATATATGGGAGAAGAAGAGGCCTATACGGAAGAGGACATCATCAATTACCTGATCGAGACGGGAGTCTCCCTTGAACTAGTAGCATATGAAGCAAATCGTTAGACAGATGGCCATGGCAGTGGCAGTTCTGCTGACCATGGCAGCCGTCGCCGGCGCCCAGCCCTGGGGCGGGAACGGCAACTGGCAGGAGAAGATGCGCAGCGAAAGGATCGCCTTCCTGACCGCCGAAACGGGCATCACTCCGGCGGAGGCCGAGAAATTCTGGCCGGTCTACAATGAGGCCGAGAAAGCGCGCATGGATGCCTTCGGAAAGAACATGGAAGCTTATGCAGCCCTGGAGAAAGCCGTAGACGAGAGCAAGCCTGCCAAAGAAATCGAGCGCCTGCTCACCGCCTACCTGAACGCATCAAAAGCCGCCCAGGAGATTGACAGCAAATACGCGACCCGCTACCTGAAGATCCTTCCTGCCGAGAAGGTCGCAAAATTGTTCGTCGCGGAAGAGAAATTCCGCCGGAACCAGATCGGACGCCTGCATTTCCGCGGCAACAACACCCAGCAGGACAACTCCGGCAAACAGAACAAAACCAAGCGATAAGCGGCCTCAGGCCCACAGATAGAAATCCCTGACAAGGTCGGTATACGCCTCCGTATACCGGCCTTTTTCCTGCATGACCAGTTCCTCTTCCCGGAATCCTTCCCCGGCAATCCGCCCGCATTCCGCCACGATCCGTTTCGGGGGTTTTGCCGCCGTCGTCCGGATGCGGAGCACCCGCTGCGGCACCAGTCCGCAGAAGCGAGCCTCCTGCAGGAGAGCGGCTTCCTGCTCCGCGGGAAGGATCAGCGCCAGCCGGCCGCCGGGCGAGAGCCGGTCCGCGGCAAAGGCCGTCAAAGTCTTGTAAGACAACTCCTCCGCGTGACGCGCCGCCGCTTTTCGGGCGTCCGGATTGCGGAGGGAATCCTCGAAATAAGGCGGATTGGAGACAATCAGGTCATACGTCTCGTCTCCCGAAGCCTCCGCCAAGGAGCACAGGTCCGCCGACAGGCAGGGAGCCCAGGGCGAATCCGCAAAATTCGCCGCCGCCTCCCGGACCGATGCCGGGTCGATGTCGATTCCCCGGATCTGGAAACCGCGCCGCACCGCCGCAAGGCGCTGCGCCACCATCAGGGCGACGGTTCCGTTGCCGGTCCCGGCGTCCAGGACCCGGCCGTCGGCGGGAAGGACCGTACAGGCGGCGCCGAGCAGCACCGCATCGGTGTTGACCCGGAGGGCTGCCGCATCGTTGCGGACGGAAAACTGCTTGAAACGGAAACTCATTCCTGCACGAAGAGGCCGTCGCGCATGAAGAGGGAACGGTCGCAGAGCGCAGCCAGTTCGGGATCATGGGTCACGATGACGATGGTCTGGCCGAGCCGGTCCCGCAGTTCGAAGAACAACCGGTGCAGATCCGCCTTCGTCACGCTGTCCAGGTTGCCGGACGGTTCATCCGCGAACAGGACGGCCGGACGGTTGATCAGGGCCCGGGCGATGGCGACCCGCTGCTGTTCGCCGCCGGAGAGTTCCGAGGGCTTGTGGGTCATCCGCTCCGCCAGGCCGAGCGTCGTCAGGAGGCGTTCGGCTTCCGGACGGGCTTCCTTCTCGGAACGGCCGCCGATATAAGCGGGAATCATGACATTTTCCAAGGCCGTGAACTCCGGAAGGAGATGGTGGAACTGGAAGACGAAGCCGATCCGTCCGTTCCGGAAACGGGACAGTTCCTTGCTGCCCAGCGCCAGCACGTCCGTCCCCTCGATCCGGAGTGAACCGGCATCGGGCGTGGACAGGGTGCCGAGGATCTGCAGCAGCGTCGACTTGCCGGCGCCCGAGGCGCCCATGATGGACACGACCTCCCCGGCATCGACCTGAAAGTCTATCCCCTTGAGCACTTTCAGCGCTCCGAAACTTTTTTCGATTCCTTTGGCTTCAATAATCATTGGACCGGCATTTTCTGCAAATTTAATGATTTTCCGTTCTTTCTGCCTCACCGGGGATAGCAACTTGCGCAGTTTTTTGATAAATTTGTGGATTAAAACCTGTTGGAATGAAGAAACTGCTCCTGCTCGCCACCCTGCTGGCTTGCTTTTCCGGCTTCGCCCAGAACAGCAACAACCTGGTCATGCCCAGCGTCGACCCGCAGGGGGATTCGCTGGCCTTCCGGCGCGTCCGCGAAAAGATGGACTCCATCCGGCAGCATCGTCCGACCGTGGCCGTCGTCCTGGGCGGCGGCGGAGCCCTCGGCATGGCGCACCTGGGTGTCCTCCGCTACATCGAAGAACTGGGCATTCCCGTCGACCTGATCGGCGGAACCAGCATGGGCGGTCTCGTGGGCGGCCTGTACGCACTCGGTTACGGGGAACGCTACCTGGACTCGCTGGTCCGCGCCATCGACTGGACCGTCATGATGTCCGACAAAATTCCGGACAGTTACCAGACCTACAAGGTCCGGCAGAACAAGGAGCGGTTCGCCTTCACCATCCCTTTCCATTATGAAGACAAGGACATGCAGGCGCGCATCGACAAGCAGCTCAGTTCCGGCGACAAGAACTCCGAGCAGCGCAACGTCCGCTCGGGTGACATGAGTTCGGAGATCATGTCGAAGATCGGACTCGGCCTGCCGGATGGCTTCCTCTTCGGCTTCAATGTCCGTAACACCCTGAGTTCGGTGTCCGTCGGATACCAGGATTCCCTGGCGTTCGATGCCCTTCCGATCCCGTTCTACTGCGTGGCGACCGACATGTTCTCCATGAAGGAAAAGAACTGGACCTCAGGCAGTTTCGTCGACGCACTCCGTTCGACCATGGCCATCCCCTTCTATTTCCGGCCGGTCCGTACCGAGAGCATGGTCCTCGCTGACGGCGGAGCGCGCAACAATTTCCCGGTCGATATCGCCCGGGCCATGGGCGCCGACATCGTCATCGGATCGGAGATGCCCGCCCACCGGGATCTCGCCGACCTGGGATCCCTGGTCAACCTGGCCATGCAGAACATCTCCATGATGGCCTCCGACGCCTCCCTGGTCAACCGCAAGGCGACCGACCTGCTGCTGCAGCATCCGCTGGACGGGTACAACATGCTCTCCTTCGATTCGGAAAGCATCGACGACATCATCCGCCAGGGTTATGAACTGGCCCGGGCGAACCAGGAGCAGTTCGAGCGGATTGCCCGGATTGTCGGCGCCCGGAGCGGAACCGCCGGCACCGCGTCCGAAAAGGCAACGGACATCTACGTTACGAAAGTCAAGGTCGACAACGTCCTGATCGAAGGTCTCACGGAAAAGGAAACGAATTACCTGCTGGATCCGACCATCCTCCCGCGCGACGGCATGTATGACCGCAACACGGTCGAGCAGATCCTCTCCGCCCTCTACGGCACCCGAGCCTTCGAATCCGTCACCTACCGGTTCAGCGGCAAGGAGGAACCGTACACCCTGATCTTCGAATGCCAAAAAGGCCAGACCCACGAATTCGGCGTCGGCGTCCATGCAGACACGGACGAGAAGGTCTACGTCGGCGGGTACCTGGGCCTCGGGACCCGGAAACTGACCGGCCCCCGTTTCGTCACGGAATTCAAGATCGGCAACGTGTCGTCCCTGATGGCGGATTTCTCCTACAAGCCGCTGGCGCCGCTGCCGGTCTTCGGCATCGCCGGAAAGGGGACCCTCAGCGCATTCAAGTACAGGGACGGAGACAAAAACGTCCAGTTCAGCGCCCTCAACCTGCGGACGGAAGTATATGCGGAAGATTCCCGGCTTATCTACGGAAAGGTCCGTTTCGGCTTCGCCGCCGAGTATGAGCCGTATGAGAATTACCTGGACCGGGAACTGCAGTGGCAGGGCTGGGATTTCCGGAGTCGCTGGTATTCGACATTCACCCAGCTCCGGTATGATACGTTCGACGAGAGTTATTTCCCGACCAAAGGCTTCCAGGTCTCCCTCCATACGCGGTATGTCTTCGACGGCTATTCCACCTACCTGGAAAGAACGGACCCGTCCACGGAACCCGAAGAAGGCGAGGTCATGCCGTACAGCACCGGCAGCGGCCATTTTTCATGCATCATCCCGCTGGGTGAACGGCTGCTGTTCCAACCCTCCCTCCATGCCGGATGGTCCACCGAAGACGCCGGGCGCATGAACTTCGTCCACACCCTGGTCGCCGGCGGCACCCTGGCCGGTCGGTACCTCGAGAACCAGCTCCCGTTCTTCGGCATCAACGGCGGCTTCCACACCTGCTCCCACTTTGCGGCGACCGCCCAGGCCGACCTGCGTTACGGATTCAACCACAAGACTTTCCTGACGGTAAGGGGCGGCGTTCTCCAGGACAGGGACATCCTGAAAGACCTGGTCCTGACTGCACCGCAGGTATTTGCCGTCGGCGCCGAAATCGGGCAGAAGACCGTCCTCGGTCCGATGCGGCTGGGCTGCCAATGGTGCAACCGGACCGGATTCTCCGTGTCGGTTTCCTTCGGATTTGATTTCTAGAACATCCTGCACAGACGCAGGGAGACATTCCAGCGTTCGAACCGGCCGGTCGTCTCCACCCGGTCGTCGACGACGCCTTCGATCTTGTTGACGCCGCGGTACCGGTAACTGTCATAACTGCCCGACAGGTTGACCTGCATGCGGTCCCAGGTATAACTGACGCCGGTCCGGGCCACGTAATTGACCAGCAGGTTCCCGTACATGGTATTCACCCGGGTGTCGAAATCGCCGCCGAGCAGGATCCGGAACGTCGTGGTGAACTGGTTGAACAGGGTCACCATCGGGAGAAATGTCACATTGAACGTAAGGTTCCGCAAGCCTTTCAGGCCGTTCCCCGCCGGTTGCCGGTGGAACGGAACATAATTGTAGGAGAATCCCCCGCCGACGGACACCTGCAAGGTGGATTCCTTCGCCAGACCGCCCGTCCACAGGGACAACTCTTCTTCCGGATCATTCTCTACGATGCTGTTGATGACTTTGGTGCCGAACATCCAGGACCCGGCGCTCCGCCGCTGGATCTTCGTCCCCTTATAGACGGCCGGATAGGAAAAACGCTGGTTGTTGAAGAAATAGAACATGTCGGCGATGAAGGTCTGCATCCGGCCGGGGTTCCGGGTCTTTCCCCCATCGGAATAATAATCCCATTCCCCCGGCTCGCTGATGGTGAGGCGGAAATCCATCGGCTGGGTAAAATCGAAATACTGCAGTTGGACCGCATATCCGGAAGACAGGTAATCAAACGAAAAATTCCGGTTCCGGTCCTCTCCGTTCCGGCTGACGCGCTGGCTGAAAGACAGCCCGACATTCCCGTAGCCGACCTGGAGGCCGGCAACGCCTTCCACCGGTCCCTGCAGGCTCGACGACATCCAGGACGGGCTGTCGCGCTCTTCGATGATGCCGTGATCGTCCATCCGGGACATGTTCGTCAGGAACGAGTAGTCCTGCCGGATTCCCGCCTGACGGACACCGCCCGTCAACGCGACGCTCCAATGCGGATCCAACTGATAGATGAAGGCCGGATCCAGCCCGGCATCCAGCGTGCGGATCTTTTCCAGGACCCGGCGGTACAGCGGGTCCTTTTTCTGGGCGACAGCCGGAAACGCCAGCCCGGTCAGGAGAAGGATCACAAGGAGAAATTTCCGGTCATTCGACATAGGGGAAGGTGGTTTTCTACAAAATTACGATTTTTCATTTGTTTTTGCGGCCGATTTCTTAGATTTGTACAAAACACAACTGATTTATGAAAAGATTCAACGCAATTGCACTGACCCTGTTCCTGCTTGCCGCAGGAACCGCCGCGGCCCAGCGTCCGTCCCGCACGGAACCGGGCACGCCCGCCCAGGAAACCGTCAAGGTCCTGTGCATCGGCAACTCCTTCACCTATGTCGAAGAAGCCCACCAGAAATTGGTCGACCTGGCCGCCAGCCAGGGCCGCCGCATCCGGATGAACGCGCAATATGTCGGCGGATTCACCTTCGGCCGGCACCTGCGCCGCGATGAGACCCTCAACGCCATCGAACGGCCCGGTCCGAACGATGTCTTCGACTACGTGTTCCTGCAGAACCAGAGCCAGCTCCACGCCCGGTACGGGGAGAACCCCGCCCGTTTCCCCTACGTGCTGGCCGATGCGAAGGAACTGGTCGGCCGGATCCGGCAATACTCGCCGGAGGCCGTCATCTTCCTGGAAAGCACCTGGTCCTATCCCGCCAGCGACTGCGGCGGTTTCGGCAGCCTGGAGGCTTTCGACCGTCTGTCCGATACCGGAACGGAAGCCCTCGCGGAAGCCTGCGGCACCCGAGTCTCCTATATCGGCCGCGCCTTCGCCCTGGCCCGCACCATGTGCCCGGACATCGAACTGCTTGCCGACGATGCCAAGCACCAGAATGCCTACGGATCCTACCTCAAGGCCTGCGTCAACTACCTGATGATCTTCCGGACACCCTTCGACGCCCAGGCCTCCGCCTGCGGCCTTGACCCCGAGAAGACCGCCCGCCTGCGCACCGTGGCAGAACGCTCCGTATTACAATAAATCCATGATATCCATGAAGAAAATCGCCATCCTCACGACCGCCGCCGTACTTCTCGCCGGAGGCGCCTTCCTCTCCAGAACCCTCCGGGCGGAAACCCCGGCGTCCCAGACCCAGCAGCAGGACCGGAAAATGCAATATGTCGGCAAGCCGTTCATCGACCTCGAAGAAGCGGCACCCGACGGCAAAATGCACAAGCTCAGCGAGTACGTCGGCAAGGGCAACTGGGTCCTCGTCGATTTCTGGGCCTCCTGGTGCGGTCCCTGCAAGCGGGAGATGCCGAACGTCGTCGCCGCGTATGAGAAATACCATGCCAAGGGCTTCGAGATCGTCGGCCTGTCGTTCGACAACAAGAAAGACGCCTGGATCGCGGCCATCACGGAATGGAACATGCCCTGGATCCACCTGTCCGACGTCAAGGGCTGGGATTCCCTGGCTTCCTCGACCTATTACGTGCGGTCGATTCCGGACAACCTGCTGATCGATCCGACCGGCAAGGTCGTCGCGCGCGGCCTGCGCGGCCCCGCCCTCGGACAGCGTCTCGCTGAAATTTACGGCAATTAACCTCCTGCCGGCCTGCGGCCCGCCGCCCGGGCCGGCTTTTCAAAACGTCACTGCATGGGAACCTTCTCCGTCCTCCTGAAAAAATGGTCTGACAGCAGTCTGGTACTGCGGATTTTCATCGGCCTGGTCATCGGTGCCGTCCTGGGGCTCGCCTGCCCGCACTGGACGTTCATCGGCATCCTGGGCCAGGTGTTCGTCAGCGCCCTCAAGGCCATTGCACCGATCCTGGTGGCCGTCCTGGTGGCGGCGTCGATCGCCAGGGCGCGAGGCGGACTGGGCCCCCGTTTCCGGACCGTCATCAGCCTGTACCTGACGACGACCCTGCTGGCCGCCCTGGTCGCCGTGATCGGCAGTTCCCTCTTCCCGGTAAGCATCAAACTGCAGGCGCTGCCGGCAGAGGGCGCGTCTCCCGGCGGACTTTCGGAAGTGTTTTCGACCCTGCTGACGAACATGGTGTCGAATCCGGTCCTGTCCATGTCCTCGGCCAACTACATCGGCATCCTGTTCTGGGCGATCCTGGTCGGGCTGGCACTGAAGGCGGTCGCCGGTCCCACGACCATCCAGGTCGTCAGCGACCTGGCGGACGTCATCGCCCGGGTGGTGCGCTGGATCATCCAGTTCGCCCCGTTCGGCATCCTGGGCCTGGTCTTTTCTTCCGTATCGGAGAGCGGACTGGAGATTTTCACGGACTACGGCAAACTGCTGCTCCTGCTGGTCGGATGCATGCTGACCACCTCGATGGTCGTCAATCCGCTGCTGGCCTGGGCGTTCCTGCGGGAGAATCCGTATCCGCTCTATTGGAAATGCTTGAAGGAAAGCGGTCTGAACGCGTTTTTCACCCGCTCCTCAGCGGCGAATATCCCGGTCAACATGGACCTATGCAAGCGGCTGGGGCTCGATGAGGAATTCTACTCAGTCAGCATTCCGCTGGGGTCGACCATCAACATGAACGGCGCGGCGGTGACGATCACGGTCCTGTCGCTGGCCGTTGCCCACACCCTGGGCATCCAGGTCAGTTTCGTTTCGGCCCTGTTCCTGAGCCTGATCGCGACCCTGGGGGCCTGTGGGGCTTCCGGCGTGGCCGGCGGATCCCTGCTGCTCGTGCCGATGGCCTGTTCTTTCTTCGGCATCGGGAACGATGTCGCGATGCAGGCGGTGGCGGTCGGTTTCATCATCGGCGTCGTCCAGGATTCCGTCGAAACGGCTCTCAACTCCAGCGGCGACGCCTTCTTCACCGCCGTCGCCGAGTTCTACGACCGCAGGAAAGCGAAGCCGTAAAGACACAGAACAGAAAGCAAATATGCACACTATGAAACTTGCAGAAGCACTGAACCAGCGGGCGGACCTGCAGAAGCGGATCGCCCAGATGAAGGAAAGACTTTCCAACAATGTCAAAGTCCAGGAAGGCGACGAGCCGGCGGAGAAGCCGGAGGACCTGTTCACGGAACTGGACGCTTCCCTGAAGGAACTTGAAAGCCTGATCGTCCGCATCAACCGGACCAACCAGGAGACCGTCTGGGAAGGGAAGGCCCTGACGGAAATGATCGCGGCAAAGGACATGCTGTCCCTGAAACTCTCTACGCTGCGCGCCGTCCTGGAGGCGGCCAACGTCCGCAGCGACCGGTTCTCCCGCAACGAGATCAAGTTCGTCCGGACGGTCGACGTCAATGCCCTTCAGAGACAAGTGGACGACCTGTCGAAGAGCCTCCGCGAACTGGACTCCAAACTCCAACAGGCCAACTGGATGACGGATCTCAGATAAGTCGCCCGGGCAGGGTGGGCACACCTCCGGACGGGAGGTAAAAACGTCCGCTTTCATGATCGGGAGCCGGAGCCGCTCCCAACCAGTACCGTATGGCTCAGCATTGCGTACAGATGCACATTTTACGGCGCACCGTTTACTACCGCGTGCCGGCTGCCCGGACGGGGGCTGACCAAGGATCCTTGGCCAGCCCCTTTTCTGTCCTGCGGAGCAGCGGGGGTTGACACGTACCCCCGACAAAAAAAGAGCGGCATTCCTATTTTAACAAGGCGGCATCAGCCGCCGCGGCGGAACGTCAGCGAGATTTCGAAGAAATCGAAGCAGTGGAGCCGCCGGCCGAGAGCGGAGCGAAGGCCGCATGCCCCCTCGGGGGCAGCTGCGAAGCAGCGGGGGGTGACAATGTACCCCGACAGAAAAACGGACGGCCAAAAAGCCGTCCGTTTCTGTCGGGGTACCGTGACTCGAACACGGGACCCTCTGCTCCCAAAGCAGATGCGCTAGCCAACTGCGCCACACCCCGAAAAAGCCCTGAATACCAGGAGGCAGACAAGGCATGTACGCCTCCGGAAAAAGGGAGTGCAAAGATACGGCGCTTTTCGTGATTTGCAAAATCTTCCCCTGAAAATTTGCTTTGACCGGAATTATTGCTACATTTGTCATCGTATGTACAAGAATGTCAACAACAAGCACCATCTCCACCATATCCTCGAAGGATAGGGCGGGCTTGCCATACACTGCATGTGCATACGATAAACGGAAGACTTGCCCTCCCCCAGAAAGGCAGGCCTTTTTTGTTTCCGGGCCGGCACCCCGCCCCCAACGGCGGCCCGAACAGACAACGAACAAAACAAACAGACATGATACGCATCGCCATCCAATCCAAAGGCAGGCTCAATGAAGAAAGCCTCGCTCTGCTGCAGAGCATCGGCATCGACGTCGACGCCCCCAAACGCAAACTGCTCTCCAAGTCCCAGAACTTCCCTATCGAAGCACTCTACTTGCGCGACGACGACATCCCGCAGGTCGTTGCGGGCGGCACCGCCTCCCTGGGTATCGTCGGCCTCAACGAAGTGGAAGAGAAAGGAGCGGATGTCGACATCGTCGCCCGCCTCGGTTTCGGTACATGCCGCCTCAGCCTCGCCATCCCCAAAGGCGAAGACTACGACGGCCCGGACTGGTTCTCCGGCCGCAGGATCGCCACCTCCTACCCGGTCATCCTCCGGAAATACCTGGCGGAAAAACAGATTGACGCCAAGATCGAAGTCATCACGGGATCCGTCGAAATCGGCCCGGCCATCGGTATCGCCGACGCCATTTTCGACATCGTCTCCTCCGGCAGCACCCTGATCGCCAACGGCCTGAAAGAAGTCGAATCCGTCTTCGAATCCGAAGCCGTCCTCATCGCCCGCAAGGGACTCGGGGAAGAGGAACGGACGCTGCTCGACGACCTGCTTTTCCGGATTGAATCCGAGACCATCAGCCGCGGCAAGAAATACCTGATGATGAACTTGCCGAAGGCCTCCCTCGACGAAGCCATCAGGATTCTTCCCGCTATGCGCAGTCCGACCGTCATGCCCCTGGCCTCCACCGACTGGTGCTCCTTGCATTCGGTCATCAACGCCGCCGACCTCTGGACGAAAGTCCGCCAGCTCAAAGCCATCGGCGCAGAAGGCATCCTGGTCATGGACGTAGACAAGATCATCCTATGAGGACCCTGCTCAACCCCGGCCGGGACCAGTGGGACGAACTGGTCCGGCGCAAAGCCGTCAACTTCGAAGGCATCCGTCCCCGGGTCCAGGCCATCCTGGATGCCGTGGAAACGGACGGCGACCTCGCCCTGAGGCGCCTGATGCAGGAGATCGACGGCGTCGATGCCCCCCTCGAAGTCACCGCGGAGGAAATCGCAGCGTCCTGCGCCCGCGTGCCGCAGGACGTGTGCGACGCCATCCGGACGGCCCGACGCAACATCGAAGCCTTCCACGCCGCCCAGCAACCCCGGGAGATCCGGGTCGAAACCGCCCCCGGCGTTGTCTGCATCCAGCGTCCCGTCCCCATCGGAACCGTCGGCCTGTATGTCCCCGGCGGCAGCGCCCCGCTCTTTTCCACCGTCCTGATGCTGGCGGTTCCCGCCGCCCTGGCCGGCTGCCACGAACGTCTCCTCTGCACCCCATGCCGCAAGGACGGAACCGTCGCCCCGGAGGTCCTGTTCGCAGCTCGGGAATGCGGCGTCACCCGCATCTTCCGCATCGGCGGTGCCCAGGCCGTGGCCGCGATGGCCTTCGGGACGCAGACCGTTCCGAAAGCCGACAAGATCTTCGGTCCCGGCAATCCGTATGTCACCCTCGCCAAGCAGATTGTCAGCAGCCGCCAGACCGCCATCGACATGCCTGCCGGCCCTTCGGAAGTCCTGGTTCTCGCCGACCGGAGCACCCCGGCCGCCTTTGTTGCGGCAGACTTGCTTTCGCAAGCGGAACACGGTGCGGACAGCACTGCCGTCCTGATCTGCGGAGAGACCTCCTATGCCCGGGAAATCCTGGAGGAAGTGGAGCGGCAGAAAGCCGAACTGCCCCGGACGGCCCAGGTCGAAGGCGCCCTGGCCCACAGTATGATCCTGGTCTTCGACCGGGCGGAAGACCGGCTTGGCTTCGCCGAGGCCTATGCGCCCGAGCACCTGATCCTCGCCACGGAAGACGCCGAAGCCCTCAGCCGCCGCATCACCGCCGCCGGCAGCGTGTTCATCGGCCCCTGGTCGCCCGAAAGTGCCGGCGACTACGCCTCCGGAACCAACCACACCCTCCCCACCAGCGGCTGGGCCCGCTCCTGCAGCGGGGTCAACCTCGACAGTTTCTACCGCAAGATGACCCTCCAGCAACTGAGCCGGGAAGGTCTGCAGCAACTCGCCCCCGTCATCACCGCCATGGCCCGCGCCGAAGGCCTCGACGCCCACGCCGCCGCCGTAACCCGAAGAATCCCATGATTGAAAAACTCCTCCGCCCCAACATCGCCGCCCTGACCCCGTACTCCACCGCCCGCGACGAATATTCCGGCCCCATCGGCGTCTTCCTCGACGCCAACGAGAGCCCTTACGACAATGGCTGCAACCGATATCCGGATCCGCACCAGGCCCGGCTCAAGGCCCGCATCGGCGCCCTGAAAGGCATTCCCGCGGAGAATCTGTTCCTCGGCAACGGCAGCGATGAAGCCATCGACCTGGTCTTCCGCCTCTTTTGCGAGCCCGGCCGGGACAACGCCGTCGCCATCGCCCCGAGTTACGGCATGTACACCGTCGCCGCTGCCATCAACGACATCGCCGTCCGGCAGGTCCTCCTCGAAGAGGATTTCTCCCTCGACACGGAGAAACTGCTCGCCGCCGCGGACGATCGCACCAAGGTGCTTTTCCTCTGCTCCCCGAACAACCCCTCCGGCAACGCTTTCCCCAAGGAACAGCTGCTCGGCATCATCCGCCGCTTCCCGGGCATCGTCGTCATCGACGAGGCCTACATCGATTTTTCCGACAAGGGAAGCCTGGTGGAGGAAGCCCTGGCCCGCGAGAACCTCATCGTGCTGCAGACCCTGTCCAAGGCCCGCGCCATGGCCGGCCTGCGGATCGGACTGGCCATCTCCAACCCGGAGATCATCCAGTACATGTCAATGGTCAAATACCCCTACAACCTCAGCGTCGCCGCCATGGAAAAAGCCCTGGCCCTCCTGGAGAAACCGATCGACGAAGAGGTCGCCATCCTGAAACTGGAGCGGGAGCGGCTCGCAGCCCTGCTCCCGGAACTTCCCTTCGTCCGGACCGTCTTCCCCAGCGACGCCAATTTCCTGCTCGTCCGGGTCAGCGACGCCGACGGGCTTTACCGGTTCCTGCTGGACCGCGGCATCATAGTCCGCAACCGCAACCGGGTCGCCGGCTGCGCAGGATGCCTGCGCATGACCGTCGGCATCCCGGCCGAGAACGACGCCCTCCTTAACGCTTTGAAAGAATACGCCTTATCATGAAGAAGAAAGCCCTTTTCATCGACCGCGACGGGACCATCCTCGTCGAACCCGGCGACGAACAGATCGACAGTTTCACCAAGTTCGCCTTTGTCCCCGGCGCTATCTCCGGCCTCAAGGCCCTGACCGGCCTGGGCTATGAACTCGTCCTCGTGACCAACCAGGACGGGCTCGGCACGCCGGCTTTTCCGGAGGAGACCTTCCTTCCCTGCCAGAACCTGATGCTCCAGACCCTCCAGGGAGAAGGCGTCTATTTCGACAACATCCTGATCGACAGGACCTTCCCGGAGGACAACGCCCCGACCCGCAAACCGGGTACCGGGATGCTGAAAGCCTACATGGACGGTTCGTACGACCTGGAAGCCTGCTTTGTCATCGGCGACCGGCAGACCGACCTGCAACTGGCCCGGAATCTCGGCGCCCGCGGGCTGAAACTCCACCCGCTGACGTGGGAGGACATTGTCGAGACCATCCGGCGGACAAACCGGCGTGTCACCCTCGAGCGGAAAACCCGAGAGACGGATATTGCCCTGACCCTCGACCTGGACGGGAAGGGAGAATCGGAGATCTGCACCGGCCTGCATTTCTTCGACCACATGCTGGACCAGATTCCGCACCACGGGGGCGTCAGCTTGGAACTGCGCTGCCAGGGCGATCTCCACGTCGACGAGCACCATACCATGGAAGATGTCGGCATCGTCCTGGGAGAGGCCATCGGCCGGGCCCTGGGGGACAAGCGCGGCATCGACCGCTACGGGTTCGCCCTTCCGATGGATGACTGCAAAGCGCTGGTTCTCATCGACTTCGGCGGCCGTTCCGATTTCGTCTGGAAGGTCCGTTTCACCCGCGAATACATCGGGGACACCCCGACGGAGATGTTCCCGCATTTCTTCCAGTCGCTCTGTTCGGCGGCCCGGTGCAACCTCCGGATCGAAGCCGAGGGCGAGAACAACCACCACCTGGCCGAAGCGGTCTTCAAGGCCTTTGCCCGGGCCCTGCGCCAGGCCATCCGCCGCGATGTCTTCAAGTATGAACTTCCTTCCTCAAAAGGCCTGTTATGATTGCCATCATCGACTATGACATGGGCAACCTCCGTTCGCTGGAGAATGCCCTCGGCCGCCTCGGCGCGCAGTACGCCGTCACAGCCGACCCGCAGACGATCCGCCAGGCCGACAAGGTCATCCTTCCGGGCGTCGGTCATGCCGGGAAAGCCATGGACAACCTCGCCGCGCGCGGTCTGCCGGACCTCATCCGGTCGCTGCGCCAGCCCGTCCTGGGCATCTGCGTCGGCATGCAGGTCCTCTGCCGCGACAGCGAAGAGGCCCCCGGAAAACCCTGCCTCGGCGTCTTCGACGCCCATGTGCGCCAGTTCGTTCCCGACCCGCAGACCAAGGTCCCGCACATGGGCTGGAATACCCTGGGCAACCTGGAGGGCAAACTCTTCCGGGATTTCCCGAAAGAGCCGTACGTCTATTTCGTCCATTCCTTCTACGCCGGCCTCGGCCCCGACACCGTCGCGACCTGCCGGTACGGCGGCCTCCTGTTCAGCGCGGCCCTGAAATACGAACAGTTTTACGGAACGCAGTTCCACCCGGAGAAAAGCGGGGACACCGGCGAACTTCTCCTGAAGAATTTCCTTGCCCTATGATCGAGATCATTCCCGCCATCGACATCATCGAAGGCCGCTGCGTCCGCCTCTCCCAAGGGGACTACGCCACCCGGAAGACCTATGACCAAGATCCGGCCGAGTGTGCCCGCCGCTACGCGGACTGCGGCGTCCGCCGGCTGCACCTGGTCGACCTGGAAGGCGCCAAGGCCACCAGTCCCCGGAACCTGCGGGTCCTGGAGCAGATCGCGTCGCTGGGCCTGCTGCGCCTGGAATGGGGCGGCGGCATCAAGACGGAGGAGGCGCTCCGGTCGATCTGGGACGCCGGTGCGGACTGGGCCATCATCGGCAGCGTCGCGGCCAAGGAGCCGGCCCTGATGCGGGAGTGGCTGGGCTGCTGGGGAGAGCGGATCATCCTCGGAGCGGACGTACGCGACGGCCGCGTCGCGGTCAGCGGCTGGCTCGAGGACAGCGGCATGGCCCTGGATGAACTGGTCGCACAGTTCCTGCCGGCCGGCCTGCAGCAGGCCATCGTGACGGACATCGCCCGGGACGGCATGCTCCAGGGGCCTTCGCTGGACCTGTATACCGGACTGAAACAACGGTTCCCGACCCTGAAGGTCATCGTCAGCGGCGGCGTCTCCGGCATCGGGGACATCCGGCGGGCGGCGGAACTGGGGCTGGACGGCATCATCACCGGCAAAGCCATCTATGAAGGAAAGATAACGCTCAAAGAATTATCGGCATGCTTGCAAAACGGATCATTCCCTGCTTAGACGTCAAGGACGGCAAGGTCGTCAAAGGCATCAATTTCCTGGGACTCAAGGAAGTCGGCGACGCCGTCGAATTGGGACGGCGCTATGCCGCCGAAGGGGCGGACGAACTGGTCTACCTGGACATCAGCGCGACCCGGGAAGGCAGGGGGACCTTTGCCGGCCTGGTGGAACGGGTCGCCGGGACCCTCAACATTCCCTTTACGGTCGGCGGCGGCATCCGCAGCCTGGACGATGCGGCGCGGCTGCTCGATGCGGGTGCGGACAAAATCACCCTCAACAGCGCGGCCATCGCCCGCCCGGACCTGATCGGCGAAATCGCCGGAAAATACGGACGTCAGTTCATCGTCGTGGCCATCGATGCGGCCTGCGGACCAGACGGAGTCTGGCGGGCGACGACCCACGGCGGCAGCGTTCCGACGGACAAGGAACTCTTCAGCTGGGCCGTCGAGGCGCAGGAGCGCGGCGCCGGGGAGATCCTGTTCACGTCGATGGACCACGACGGGACCGGTTCCGGCTATCCCTGCGCCGTCTATGCCCGGCTGGCCGGCCTGCTGGACATCCCGCTGATCGCCTCCGGCGGAGCCGGCGGGGTCGGAGACATCGCCGCGGTCCTGACGGAAGGCCGGGCGGACGCCGCCCTGGCCGCGAGCATCTTTCACTATGGAACCTATACGGTCGGGGCCGTCAAGCGCGAACTCGCGGCGCAAGGCATCCCGGTCCGCCTCAAAGAACCAGAACGATCATGACTTTTGACGATTTCAACCTGGGCAAGACCGGTGACGGCCTGCTACCCGTGGTCATCCAGGACGCCACGACACTGAAAGTCCTGATGCTCGGATACATGGACCGGGCCGCCTTCGACAAGACCCTCGCCGAAGGCCGCGTCACCTTTTTCTCCCGCACCCGCCAGACGCTCTGGACGAAAGGCGAGACCAGCGGGAACTTCCTGACAGTCAAGGCCATGTACCCGGACTGCGACGGTGATACCCTGCTGATCATGGCCGATCCGGCCGGCCCGACCTGCCACCGGGGCACGACGGCGTGCTTCGATACGCCGGAGGACGAAGGCTTCATCCGCACCCTCGCCCGCGTCATCCGCGGCCGCCATGAACAGATGCCGGACGGTTCCTATACGACGCGCCTGTTCATCAAAGGACCCAAGGCCATCGCCAAGAAAGTCGGGGAAGAGGCCGTTGAAGCGGCCCTGGAAGCCACAGACGGCAACACCGGCCGGTTCCTGTATGAAACCGCCGACCTGACCTACCACTTGCTCGTCCTGATGGAGGCCATGGGCTGCCGCCTGGAGGACCTGGAGCGCGAACTCGCCCTCCGCCACCGCTAGGGCAGGCGTCATTTTTGCAGAAAACCGGGACGTTTTATATCTTTGTCGACATGAAAAGAATGATGATGATGACGGCCGTCCTCCTGGCCGGCCTGACCCTGAACGCCCAGAGCGAACTGCGGATGCTCGTGGGAACCTATACGGACAATACTTCCGCGGAAGGAGTCTATCTCTACCGGTTCAACCAGGAAACCGCCGAATTCGCACTCCTCGATACCGCAAAAGCGGAGAACCCTTCTTTTGTCATTCCTTCGGAGGACCGCCGTTTCGCCTATGGCGTCTGCGAGTTCCACGACGGCCGGCAGGGCGCGTATGCCTTCCGGCTGGGGGACAGCACCATCGACCTGCTGAACTGGCAGCCCACGGACGGCGAGTTCAGCGGTGCGGACCCGTGCAATGTCCTGCTGCTGGACGGGCACCTCATCACCTCGAACTATACCGGCGGATCGGTCTCCGTGTTCCCGATCGGACAGGACGGTTTGCTGGGACCCCAGAACTGGCAGTTCGCCCCGTCCTGGCCCGCACACATCACACCGCACATCCACCAGGCGATCCTGTCGCCCGACGGGAAATATGTCTTCGTCAACGACCTCGGCTCCGATGCCGTCTACCGGTTCGACCGGACCGGCGGGAACCACCCGCTCGGCAGCGATGAACTCGCCTGGAAATTCCGCGGAATCACGACGACGGGACCTCGCCACGGCACGTTCAGTCCCGACGGCCGTTTCGCCTACCTGCTCAGCGAACTCGGCGACCAGCTCAACGTGTTCAGTTACTCGGATGGGAAACTGACGCCGGTCCACAGCCTGAAAGCCTATTCCGGCGGCGGCAAGGGCAGCGCCGACATCCATTTCTCCCCGGACGGCCGCTTCCTCTATACCAGCCACCGGCTGAAGGAAGACGGCATCTCGATCTGGAGTGTCAACCAGCAGACGGGCCGTGTCAAGCGCGTGGGCTACCGCAAGACCGGCATCCATCCGCGCAATTTCGCCATCACCCCGAACGGCCGCTTCCTGCTGTGCGCCTGCCGGGATTCCAACGCGATTGAAATTTATGCCATCGACCAGAAAGACGGCTCGCTCGCCGATACCGGCAAACGCATCGAACTCGGCGCCCCCGTCTGCATCCAGCTGTTCTAGCGGATCCCCGTTGCCATAAAAAAGAGGCCGGCTCCTTTGAGTCAGCCTCTTTTCATTTTTTGTCCGGGTCCTGCTAGAGGTTCGGGTTGGCCTTCTTCCAGTCGGCGACGGCAGGGATGATGCCGAGGGTGATGATCTCGTCACGCATCTTGCAGAGGTGCTCGTAGGAAGCGTCGAGGGCGGCCAGTTCTTCCGGCGTGCCTTCCGGCATGCAGTAGTGGACACCCGTGGCGTCCATGACGGTCGGCATGGCCATCATGACGTTCTGGTACTTCTCGTTGCAGACATAGGTGCCGGCCGGCCAGGTGAACTTCTCACCGCCCATGGCGGCTTCGATCATCTTCACGGCGTTGTAAGCCGGGCTCTGGAAGGAGCTGCGTCCGCGGAGTTCGATGATCTTCGCACCGCCCTGGATGGTGGCGTGCTTGATCTCGGCGAACTTCTCCTCGGAGAGACCGCACTCGGACAGCGGCTTGCCGTCGATCTTGACCTTGGAGGCGAAGACTGCCATGGCCTCACCGTGACCGCCGTAGGTATAGGAACCGGTCACCTTGCTCTGCATGACGCCGAATTCCTCGGCAAGCGCGGTCTGCAGGCGGGTGCTGTCAAGGGCGGCGAGGGTGGTCACCTGCTCCGGCTTCAGACCGGAATGGAGAAGGACCACGAGACCGGTCAGGTCGGCCGGGTTGAAGATGACGACGATGTGCTTGACATCCGGGCAGTACTTCTT
>CADCRA010000087.1 GCA_902803715.1 uncultured Bacteroidia bacterium | reverse complement strand
CGCCCGCAGATGGCGACCGTGCGTTCCGGCGTCATGCAGAAGGCCCTGTACGCGGGGAAGGCCCGCGGGGAAGTGGTCTATCCGGAAGTGGACCGGTACGTGAGCCCGGAGGCCTATGTCGTGAAGGTCCTGGACCATCACGTGGAGGCCGCCAGGCATAACCTCAAAGGCGCTTCCATCGTTGTTTCCGGCGGTTACGGCATGGGCAGCAAGGAAGGCTTCGACATGCTCTTCGACCTGGCCAAGGTCCTCCACGCCGAGGTGGGCGCCAGCCGCGCCGCCGTTGACGCCGGCTTCTGCGACCATGACCGCCAGATCGGCCAGACCGGCGTGACCGTGCATCCGAAGGTGTACATCGCCTGCGGCATCAGCGGCCAGATCCAGCACATCGCCGGCATGCAGGACAGCAAGATCATCATCAGCATCAACTCCGATCCCGACGCCCCGATCAACAAAATCGCCGACTACGTCATCGTCGGAACCGTCGAGGAGGTCATCCCGAAGATGATCAAGTATTACAAGCAGAATTCCAAGTAAAACCCGATACGCCATGGCAAATTACTTTACCGACCATCCCGAGATTGGATTCCATCTCGACCACCCGCTGATGAAGCGCATCGTGGAACTCAAGGAACGCAATTTCGCAGACAAAGATACCTATGCCGATGCCCCCGTCGACCACGAGGACTGCATCGAAAACTATAAGCGCCTGCTCGAAATTACGGGCGACGTCGCCGCCAACACCATCGCCCCGAACTCCGAGAGCGTGGACCTCGAAGGACCGCACCTGGAGAACGGCCGCATGATCTATGCGGAGAAGACCAAGGAGAACATGAAGGCCGCCACCCACGCCGGTCTGTGGGGTGTCACCATGCCGCGCCGTTACGGCGGTCTGAACTGCCCGGAGGTCGTCTTCAGCATGGCCAGCGAGGTCATCTCCGCTGCCGACGCTTCCTTCCAGAACATCTGGAGCCTCCAGAGCTGCGCCGAGACCCTCTATGAGTTCGGCAGCGAGGAGCAGCGCCAGAAATTCATCCCGCGCATCTGCGCCGGCGAGACCATGTCCATGGACCTCACCGAACCGGACGCCGGTTCCGACCTGCAGCGCGTCATGCTCAAGGCTACCTGGTCCGAAGAAGAAGGCTGCTGGCTGCTCAACGGCGTCAAGCGCTTCATCACCAACGGCGACTCCGACATCCACCTCGTCCTCGCGCGCAGCGAAGAGGGGACCCGGGACGGCCGTGGCCTCTCCATGTTCATCTATGACAAGCGCCAGGGCGGCGTCGATGTCCGTCACATCGAGCACAAACTCGGTATCCACGGCTCCCCGACCTGCGAACTGACCTACAAGAACGCCCGTGCGGAACTGTGCGGCAGCACCCGTCTCGGCCTCATCAAGTATGTCATGGCCCTGATGAACGGCGCCCGCCTCGGCATCGGCGCACAGAGCACCGGCCTCAGCCAGGAAGCCTACAACGAAGCCGTCCGGTATGCTGCCGAGCGTGCCCAGTTCGGCCAGACCATCAACCACTTCCCGGGCGTCTACGACATGCTCAGCCGCATGAAGGCGAAACTCGACGCCAGCCGTTCCCTGCTGTACCACACCGCCGCCCACGTCGACGTCTACAAGGCCCTGGAGGACATCCAGCGCGACCGCAAGCTCGAAGCCGACGAGAAGGCCGAACTCAAAAAGTTTACCCGCCTGGCCGACGCCTTCACCCCGCTGTGCAAGGGTATGGCCTCCGAATATGCCAACCAGAATGCCTACGACGCGATTTCCGTCCACGGCGGTTCCGGCTTCATCATGGAATACAAGTGCCAGCGCCTCTTCCGCGACGCCCGCATCTTCTCCATCTACGAGGGTACCACTCAGCTCCAGGTCGTCGCCGCGATCCGCTACATCACCAACGGCACCTACCTGAGTATCATCCGCGAAATGCTCGAGGCTCCGGTCAGCCCGGCCCTCGAAGCCCTCAAGGCCCGCGTCGCCAAGATGACGGATACCTACGAGGCCTGCGTCAACTACGTCAAGGAAGCCGGCAACCAGGAGTTGCAGGATTTCCTGGCCCGCCGCCTCTACGACATGACCGGCGAGATCGTGATGTCCCTCCTGCTGCTGGCCGATGCCACGAAGGCTCCGGAACTCTTCGAGAAGAGCGCCAACGTCTTCGTCCGCATGGCCGAGGAGAACGTCGCCGGCAAGAGCGCGTATGTCCAGTCCTTCGTGGCTGAGAACCTCGCCTCGTTCCGCGCCGTCGAACCGGACGCCGAGTAGTATTCAAGCCCATTCCAACGCATTCCAGAGCCGTCCGGCTGTGGAATGCGTTTTCCTTTCCCAACGAAACAACCCTCAAGCCATGAAACGATATTTCCTGACTGCTTTGCTGGCCGCGACGCTCTGCCCCTTCGGCGCTTCCGCCCAGAACGACCTGTTGAACCGGAACGACGAAGCCCTGCTCCGGGACTGGATCCGTACCATCTCGTCCGACGACTTCGGCGGGCGCAAGCCGATGACGACGTATGAAGACAAAACGGTGGAATACCTGGCCTCCGAACTGGAAGCCCTGGGCCTGGAGCCTGCCTTCGGCGGCGACTGGTTCCAGCCCTTCGGCATGATCTCCGTGACGAGCAAGCCCGTCGGAGGAAAATTCACGGTCAAGGGACGGCGCAAGGCCGAACTGACGTATCCGGAGGATATGGTCGTATGGACTGCGCGGGCGACGGACCGGGTGGAACTCCCCGCCGCCGAGTTCGTGTTCTGCGGTTTCGGCATCCATGCGCCGGAATATGGCTGGGATGACTATGAGGGCATCGACGTCCGGGGAAAGATCGTCATTGCGATGGTCAACGATCCCGGGTTCTACGACCCTTCGCTGTTCCGCGGCAGGAACATGACGTATTACGGCCGCTGGCTCTACAAGTTCGAAGAGGCGCAGCGCCGCGGAGCGGCGGGCTGCCTGGTGCTCCACAATACCGAGGCCGCGAGTTATGGCTGGCATGTCTGCGTCAACAGCCACCTCGAAGGCAACCTCGCGCTGTTCGATCCCGAGACCCGGAACGCCGGGATGCTGGGGGTCAAGGGCTGGATCCATGAAGACGGCGCCCGGAAACTGTTCCAGGCGGCCGGCATGGACCTGGACGAAGCCGTCGCGGCCGCCAAGCGCCCCGGCTTCCAATCCTTCCCGCTGGGGGTGCGCAGCGATATCAGGATGGACGTCACCTATGATGTCAAGCAGACCCGCAATGTAGGCGCGGTCCTGCGCGGTACGGACCTCGCGGACGAAGTCGTCGTGCTGAACGCTCACTGGGACCACCTGGGTTTCGGCGCACCGGACGGGACCGGCGACGAGATCTACAACGGTGCGGCTGACAACGCCTCCGGCATCGCCTCGGCCCTGCTGCTGGCCAAGCGCTTCAAGGAGAGTGCGATGCGTCCCCGGCGCTCCATCCTCTTCCTGTTCCCGTCTTCGGAGGAGAGCGGCCTGTTCGGCTCCCAGTACTACTGCGAGCATCCGGTCATTCCGATGGAGAAGACGGCGGCCTGCCTGAACTTCGAGAGCATCGGTCCGGCCGAACTGACGGAGGATGTCGTGATCCTGGGCGGGGGAGAGAGCCGCCTGGATGACTATTACGTCGCCGCAGCGGCCGCCCAGGGGCGGTACATCTTTTTCGACGACGATAATTCCGACGGCTGGTTCTTCCGTTCCGACCATTATAATTTCGTCAAGAAAGGCGTCCCGGCCGTGGTGGTCGAGAACGGCCTGCATCCGGTCGATCCGGCCCGTCCCAACAAGTATCCGATGGAGGTGTGGTACCACAAGCCCTCGGACGAGTACCATGAAGACTGGGACCTCTCCGGAACCATGGCCAATGTCAACCTGATCTGGAGCGTCGCCCTTTCCCTCGCCAACGCTCCGACCTCGCCCCGCCTGCCCGTCAGCGAGCGGTAAATCAGCCTCCGCATCGGTAATTGTTTCGCTCATGGAGAAACCCTGTGCGAGGCCGCCGAGAAAGCCACGGTCAAGGTGAAGGAGAACTGAGCGGGGATTGACCCGAGAAGTCCGAAGGGGATGGCCCAAAACACATGTGGGTCATCCCCTTATTTTTTCTTTCGGGATTCGATGATTTTATTTACCTTTGTATCCCGGTTTTTTATAGATTAGCGCTATGTGTGGAATCGTAGGTTATCTGGGCCGGGACGAGGCCTATCCCATTCTGATCAAGGGACTAAAGCGGTTGGAATACCGCGGATATGACAGCGCCGGCGTGGCGCTGATCGACGGACAAGGCGAACTCAACGTATACAAGGCGAAGGGAAAAGTATCGGATCTCGAGACGTATTGCGAAGGCAAGGACACCTCCGGCTCCATCGGCATCGCCCATACCCGCTGGGCCACCCACGGCGAACCCAGCGCCACGAACGCCCATCCCCATTACTCCGCCTCGGGCCGGCTGGCCCTCATCCACAACGGCATCATCGAGAACTACGCGACGATCAAGGAAAACCTCCAGTCCCTCGGCGTCTCTTTCCGGAGCGCGACCGACACGGAGGTGCTGGTCCAGCTCATCGAACATATCCAGAAAAGCAACGACCTCGACCTGCTCGGCGCCGTCCAGGTCGCCCTGCACCAGGTCATCGGTGCCTATGCTATCGCCATCCTGGACCGGGAACATCCCGATACGCTGATCTGCGCCCGGCAGAGTTCCCCGCTGGTCGTCGGCCTCGGCGGGGACGGCGATTTCTACCTCGCTTCCGACGCGAGCCCGATCGCGGAATACACCGACAAGGTCGTCTACCTGAATGATGGCGACATTGCGGTCATGCAACTGGGCCACGACCTGCAGGTCGTCAACATCGACAACGAAGAGCAGCACCCGAAGGTCCGCCAGATCGACATCACCCTCGGCCAGCTGGAGAAAGGCGGTTATCCCTACTTCATGCTGAAGGAGATCTTCGAGCAGCCCGGCTGCATCCGGGACTGCATGCGCGGACGCATCAACGTCGATGCAGACCGCATCACCCTTTCCGCCGTCATCGATTACCGGGAGAAACTGGTCGCGGCGCGGCGGATCATCATCGTCGCCTGCGGCACCAGCTGGCATGCCGGCCTGATCGGCAAGCAGCTCTTCGAGAGCCTCTGCCGCATCCCCGTGGAGGTTGAATACGCTTCGGAATTCCGGTACCGTGAACCCGTCATCTTCCCCGACGACGTCGTCATCGCCATCTCCCAGAGCGGCGAGACGGCCGATACCCTGGCCGCCATCGAACTGGCCCGCAAGTCCGGCGCCTTCGTCTTCGGCGTGTGCAACGCCATCGGCGCCTCGATCCCGCGCCAGACCCAGACCGGCGTCTACATCCATGTCGGTCCCGAAATCGGCGTCGCCTCGACCAAGGCCTTCACCGGTCAGGTGACCGTCCTGTCGATGCTGGCCCTCTGCCTGGCCAACGAACGCCGGACGATCGACGGCGCCCGCTACAAGGAACTGGTGGCGGAACTGACCCGCATTCCGGAGAAGATGGAACAGGCGCTGAAGACCAACGAGCAGATCGAACGGCTCGCCCCGATCTTCACCTACGCCAGGAACTGCCTCTACCTGGGCCGCGGCTACAACTATCCTGTCGCCCTGGAAGGCGCCCTGAAACTCAAGGAGATTTCCTACATCCACGCCGAAGGCTACCCGGCGGCGGAAATGAAACATGGTCCCATCGCCCTGATCGATTCCGAAATGCCGGTTTTCGTCATCGCGACCCGGGACAAACTCTATGACAAAGTCATCAGCAACATCCAGGAAGTCCGTGCCCGCGGCGGTCGTGTCACGGCCCTGGTGACGGAAGGCGATGAGCGGATCCGCCAGTTTGCGGACCATGTTATCGAACTGCCCGACACGGTCGAATGCTTCCAGCCGCTGATGGCCGCCATCCCGCTCCAACTCCTGGCTTACCACATCGCCGTGTGCAAGGGCAAGGACGTCGACCGGCCCCGCAACCTGGCCAAAAGCGTGACGGTCGAATGATCCGGTTGCTGATCCTCGATTTCGACGGAACCCTGGGCGATACCCGGGCGAACATCGTGCTGACGATGCGCCAGACCCTCGAACGGCTCGGCAAGCCGGATCCCGGGGAAGACGCCATCGCCGCGACGATCGGCCTGCCCCTGGAAGATGGCTTCCTCGCCCTCTTCCCGTCCATGACCCGGGCAGAAGCGCAGCACTGCACCGACCTTTACCGCGAGATTTTCCGGGAAAACCGCAAATGGCTGGTGCCCGGACTCTTCCCCCATGTGCGAGAGACCCTGGCCCTGCTGGCGGAGAAAGGATATGTGCTGAGCATCGCCTCCTCCCGCAGTTTCGCCTCCCTGCACAGTTTCCTCGAGGAAATGCAGATCGGCCCGTATATTTTCTACATCCTGGGTGCGGACAATGTCACCCATGCCAAGCCCCACCCGGAGCCTGTCCTGCGGACGCTTGCGGACCTGGGTTTCCGCCCGGAAGAAGCGCTGGTCGTCGGGGACATGGCGGTCGACATCCGGATGGGCAAGGGCGCCGGCGCCCGGACCTGCGGCGTGACCTACGGCAACGGCTCCCGGGAGGATCTCCTCGCCGCCGGCGCCGACTGGCTCATCGACGACTTCGCCGCCCTGCCCGCCCTCCTGTATGATCCTGCCCAGGTTTAGCGGGGTGCAGGTCCCCGATGAAAAATGAGCCCTTGGCTCTACGGGGATGATAAGAAAACGAAGCGAAGCGGTTTCTCTAAGACTGCCGGGCTCGGGCGATGACCGTCGCCGGACCGGCATGAAGAATTGTTGACAACTTAAAAAAAGTGAAACCATGATTACAGCTTTGATGATATGCCAGGTGCTGGTCCTGGCCATTGTTTCCGGTCTTTTGTTTTTGAAATTCACCGAGGCCCGCAAAGAAACGGCACCGGCGGTTGAAACGTCCTGGGGAGATGAGCCGGTGACGCTGGAATCTGTCCAGGAGGTGGTGCGCAGCAACGGGTATACGCTGGACGATTGCGACGGCGACCCGACGGATGTAACCTTCATGATCAGCGACACGCGGTTCCGGATCAACGCGCGGAATCTTCCTTTCCTGTCTTTCGAAGTGGGATACCTGATGGAACGGGAGGAGATGGATGTCGATCTGATGCAGAAAGCGGCGGCCAAGGTTACGGGCACCATGTACGTCGCCAAGGCGGTTCTGCTGGAGTCGGCCGGGGCCCTCGTTTTCCAGGGGGAGATGTACTGCGACTCGAATGCCTACCTGCGCAACAATTTCAAGCGCTTCGTCGAGATGCCCTTCGAGGCGGCGGATTATTACGGCAAGGTGTATAACGAAATGCGGGAGAATTCCCGCAAGGCGGTAGAGGGGATCATCTCCTCGGTCTTCCACAAGGAAAAGCCGGACGATCAGTCGGGAGAATAATCCATCATACGGAACCCATAAAAAAGCCGGCGCCCGGGTGGGGCGTCGGCTTAACAGTTTGTGTACCTGTCGGTTACTTGCTCTGTTCGATGGCTGCCTGCGCGGCTGCGAGGCGGGCGATCGGCACGCGGAACGGGGAGCAGGAGACGTAGTCGATGCCGATGCGGTTGAAGAAGCGGATGGAATCCGGATCTCCGCCGTGCTCACCGCAGACACCACACTTCAGTTCGGGACGGCGGCTGCGACCGGCCTGGATGCCGTACTCGATAAGCTTGCCGACACCCTTCTGGTCGATGGTCTGGAACGGGTCGGTATCGACGATCTTGTTGCCGAGGTACTCGCCCATGAAGGTACCGATATCGTCGCGGGAGAAACCGTAGGTCATCTGCGTCAGGTCGTTGGTACCGAAGGAGAAGAACTCGGCGGTGCGGGCCATGCGGTCACCGGTCAGGGCGGCACGCGGGATTTCGATCATGGTACCGAACTGGTACTTGATGTTCTCCATGTAACGGCCTTCGACCTCGGCCTTGATGCGGTCGCAGATCGCCTTCTGGAAGCTCAGCTCGCGGGCGGAGATGGTGACCGGGATCATGATCTCCGGCATCGGGTGCTTGCCTTCGCGCTGGAGTTCGGCGGTCGCCTCGAAGATGGCGCGGTATTCGGTCTCGGCGATCAGCGGGAAGCTGACGTGAAGACGGACGCCGCGGTGACCCATCATCGGGTTCTGCTCATGCAGGGATTCGCTGCGCTTCTCGACTTCCTCGACAGTGATGCCGAGTTCGCGGGCCAGCTCCTGCTTCTTCTCGGCGGTGTGCGGCACGAATTCGTGCAGCGGCGGGTCGAGCAGACGGAACACGACCGGCTTGTCGTCCATGATGGACAGGGTGCTCTTGACAGCAGCCTTGATATACGGTTCGAGGTCGGCGAGGGCGGCGCGGCGCTCCTCGTCGGTGTCGCTGAGAATCATCTTGCGCATCTTGGCGAGCGGGCGCTCGGAGTTCTTGCCGTAGAACATGTGCTCGATACGGAAGAGGCCGATACCTTCGGCGCCGAACTTCATGGCCTTGGCGGCATCCTCCGGGGTATCCGCATTGGTGCGGATGCCGAGCTTGCGGAACTTGTCAACGATGCTCATGAAACGGGAGAAGAGCGGGTTCTCGGTCGCATCCATGGTGTCAATGCGGACGTTGTAGACGAGGCCCTTCGTGCCGTTGAGGCTCAGCCAGTCGCCTTCCTTGTACTGCTTCGGATCGTCACCGAAGGTAACATACTGCTTCTCGAGGTTGATCTTCATCGCATCGCAGCCGACGATGCAGCACTTGCCCCAGCCACGGGCCACGAGGGCGGCGTGGGAGGTCATACCGCCGCGGGTCGTCAGGATACCGGCGG
>CADCRA010000086.1 GCA_902803715.1 uncultured Bacteroidia bacterium | reverse complement strand
GTACTTGTCCATGATACAGACTTTTTTTGATTGAACATCCGCATCGCTTTACCACCGTGGCTTCTGGCTGCTCGGTTGGTGCTCCTCAAGGGAGACTCTTGATGCACGCACGAAGATAGATTCTTTTGCCGGAATCTCCAACCAAATTGCTATATTTGTACATCTAGATTTCAGGAGAAACGTGTCTATGAACTTGCATGTATTCTTAATCAGTTGTCTTCTGGCGGTTTCCTGCGCGCCGGCGACCGCGCCCGGCCAGCCGGACGTCATCCAGCAGGTGCCGGAAGACAATAACACGCCATCCCAGGAGACACCCTCACAACCCCAAGGTACCATGACCATCAAGATCACGGTCGGCCGCACCGTATTCAAGGCCGACATCGAAGACAGCGAAACGGGAAAAGCTTTCATCGGTAAACTGCCGCTGACACTGGAGATGAATGAACTGAACGGCAATGAGAAATACTGCTATGGCGTTTCCCTGCCCAGGGCCGACAAGCATTTCAGCAGCATCAAGGCCGGAGACCTGATGCTCTACAGCGGCAATTGCGTCGTCCTGTTCTATGGTCCGGCCGGCGGCTACAGTTATACCCGGATCGGCACGCTGCAGTCTACGGACGGCCTGGCCGCCGCTGTGGGGAAGGGGGCTGTCAGCGTCAAGTTCGAAAAGGCGGATTAGTCCGGCCAACTGTTTCCCGTTTGACTCGCTCGAGGATTTTGATTATTTTTGTTTCGCTAACATTTTAGATCATTCGAATATGCAGTTTGTTGTCAAAGCCTACGACGGAGAAGGCATGCTGGAAAAGCGGATGGCGGTCCGTCCCCGCCACCTGGAAGGAATGGCCCGGTTGGGTGCACACGTCATCTGCGCCGGAGGCCTGCTGGATGAGGCAGGCAAGATGAAGGGATCCGTGCTGATCATGGATTTCGCCGACCGGAGCGAACTGGATGCGTACCTGGCAGGGGAGCCCTATGTTCAGGAACATGTTTGGGAAAAGATTGAGGTCGAGCGAGTAAACGTGGTCATTCCCAAGCGATAGAGTACTGTGATATAAAAGTAAGGCCCCGGCAGGAGACTGTCGGGGCCTGATTCGTTTCGGACGCTTACTGAACTTTCAGATACTGCTCGTCGCTTACCGGTTCCAGCCACTCGTTGGAGGCGCCTTCCTGGACGTCCTTGTGGTAGGTCAGGTGCTGCATCCAACTGTCGGCGGCGGCACCGTGCCAGTGCTTGGCGCCTTCAGGGATTTCGATGATGGTCCCCGGGACGAGTTGCACAGCAGGTTTTCCCCATTCCTGGTACCAGCCCCGGCCCGCTACGCAGATAAGCACCTGCACCTGTCCGTGGTGGATGTGCCAGTTGTTGCGGCAACCGGGCTCGAAGGTCACGTTGGCAATGCCGCCTTCCATCGGGGCCAGGTAACTGTTGCCCGTGAAGTACTGTGCATAGGCCGAGTTGGGCTGTCCCTTCGGCCAGACGGAGAAGTCCACGGTCTGTACGGGGGTATGGGCATCGCCGAGCACGGTTTTCAACGCGCCGCGGAGCCGTTCGGCCTCCGCCAGTCCGACCTTCTCTTCCAGCAGGGCGGGCAGGGCGCGCAACTGTGCATCGGGAACGCCCATGTTCCGGGCACCGGAGACGTGGGAAACCAGTTGCGACTCACATCCGGGCAGGGCGGAGATGGCGCTGACCGTCACAATTTCCCGGTCGGCGAAACTGAGGTTGTTGCGGGCGAAAATATCGCCGAATAGATGCGCTTTGAGATAATAGTCGGTCGCAGGGACGAAACTGTAGTTGAAGGGCTGACCGCCTACCAGTTTCGTCTGGACAGCCGTTCCCTGTCTCAAGGCGTCATAATCTGCCGGGAGCGGATCGGCATCTTTCCCAGGGTTGTCCTGGATGCCTTCCGCCGCCCGTTTTGCCAGGACGCGCTGGAGCGTACCCAGTGCATTCAGCGAGCGGGGGAAACCGGTATAGGCGTAAAGTTGCGACAGGGCTTCTTTGGCCTCGCTGATGGTCAAACCGTTGTCCAGCGCTTCAGCGACTGCCTGTTCCAGCGCGGCCTGGTCGCCCTTGGCTTCCAGTGCTGCGAGAACGGCAAGTCCTTGCCGGCGGGGTGAGAGTGTAGGTTCCATATCGTTTTCGTTGTTTGTTATTACAGTCTGGCGGCTGTTGGGAGCCGGGAAATCCATCGGCTGATATCTCCGGACCATACGCCCGGACAATTTATATTTTTCCCGGAGTGCGGCAGCCTCGCCCATCATGGGAGACGAATGATAGCGGTTAAGGGCGGCCTGGTCGGCCCATTCGTCGATCAGAAGGAGACCTTCGGGATCGTCGGCCGGGAAATAGTAATCATAGCGGAGGCAGCCTTCAACGGCCCTGATGCGGGCGGCGATGCCGCTTTCTTCCATCTCCTGGGCATATTTCCGAGCTGCGCCGTTCTCGCCGGTATAACGGATGTTGATGGTCGTCTGGGCGAATCCCGGAAGGGACAGGACCATGGACAGGAACAGAATGATAAAATGGCGGGGTTTCATGATGTATTTCATCGGATGGCGGATTTGTTCAGGGTCGCAGTGACCATGGGGTTGGTATCGATGAGTTTGAGGGACTTGACCATGTCGGCCGTTCCTTCCTTGTATTTCTTGAAATGGGCGGTTTGCAGGTGGGCCTGGTAGGCTTCCTGGTCGGCATACACTTCCAGGATATACACCTTGCAGGGGTTGGCCTTGTCCTGCATGGAGAACAGGCCGACGACGCCGGGTTCCGTGGACATGGAGACCGTTCCGACCTCTTTCGCGAAGGCCAGGTAAGTCTCCAACTGCGCCGGATCCACGTCGATTTCAGCAAGGCGGATGATCCGGTCGCCGTATTTCCGGACAGGAATGTCGGCACCGAACAGGCGGGCGGCATTGTCCGTAAAGATCGCCTGCGGATCCAGTCCATGGGATGCCAGGCGGGCTTCCAGCGATTTCTTCGCGCCGACCAGGGCTTGCGCGGCAACATAGGGGTAGTCGGAACCATACAGGATATGCGAAGGCTCGGTGATGGTCAGCAGCGACTCGATGGCATCGTCTGTCGCGGCACCGGCCAGGTCGAAGTACAGACGGGAGATATTGGCGTCCACGTCCACCGGCTGCATGTATCCCTGATTAACCATGACCGGGAGCAGTCCTTTGACGCGCGGAAGTGCGTTGGGCAGGAAGGAACCGCAGTGGGGGACGACCACTTTCAGGTCCGGATAACGGACCAGGACATCGTGGGCGACCATGTTCAGGATGGCGCGGGTGGTCTCGGCGAGATACTCGTAGGAGGCGAGCGGCACTGCGGCGATCAGTCGGTCATTGACGTCGGACGGCTTGTGCGGATGGGTGATGATGACGGCCTTCCGGCTGTTCAGGTAAGCCATCAGCGGCTCCAGTTCCGGATCGCCGAGATACTGACCGTAACTGTTGGTGGCCAGTTTGACCCCATCGGCGCCGAGCACTTCCAGTGCGTACCGGGCTTCTTCCACCGCCTTGTCCACATCCGGCAGCGGGAGGGCGGCGCAGAACAGGAACCGACCGGGATGGAGGGCTTTCAGTGCGGCTGCTTCTTCGTTGTACTTCCGGCAGATGGCTGCGGACTGCGCTCCGTCACCGAAATAAGGCTGCGGGGCGGGCATCGTAAGAACCGATGTCTGAATCCCGGCTTCGTCCATGAACTTCAGATGGTCTCCGGCATTCCACGCCGGAATGGGGAATCCCTCATCCATTTCCATGCCGTGGGCCTTGACGGCCTCCAGATAGGACTCCGGGATCATGTGGCTGTGCACGTCAAACTGTGCGGATGCCACGGCGCTCGTCAGAATCGTCATTGTAATCCAGGCTGTAAGTCTTTTCTTCATCGTATATCGTATGCTACGGTTCCTTGGTTTTCGACTGCATGCATGCAGTTTCACCTATGCAAATTTCGTTTATTCTTTCCGAAATTATTTAGCAGAATTACGGATTCATGTATCATTTTTACGGAATTTGCACGATTCTGCTGAAATGGCGAAAAAATCAGTAACTTTGTCGGTAGGAATAATCTGAATTTATAGCAACCATATGACCAAATTAGAAAAACTTTTCTGCATCGGGCTCTGCTTCTGCGCAGCAGCATGCAACAATCCAGCCCCAAAACCCACTGAAACCGAATTTACCGACAGCGTCGCCGAGGCGCTTGCAGCCGGCGGTTCCATCGATCTGGACCAGTTGCGGTGGACGCGGGAACCTGCCGCCTGTGCGATCAAGGGCGACACCATCTCCATCACGACCGCCCCGCATACCGACCTCTGGCAGCGGACCTATTATCATTTCCGGAATGACAATGCTCCGGTACTGCAGATGCGGACCCGGGAACAGTATTTCAGTTTCGTGGTGAAGACAGACTTCACGCAGAGCCACCAGCGTTTCGACCAGTGCGGCATCGTGATGTACCTGGACAGCGACAACTGGCTCAAGGGCTCCGTCGAGTTTGAGAACGAGGAATTCCAGCATCTGGGCAGCGTCGCCACCAACAATGGTTACTCCGACTGGGCCACGACGGCCATTCCCGCCGATGTCAAGACCATGTGGTATCGTCTCTCCCGCCGGGCCGATGACTACTGCATCGAGTGCTCTACGGACGGTTTCAATTTCAGCCAGATGCGCATCTGCCACATGTATGCCGGCGCCGATGAGATTTCATTCGGCATCTATGCCTGCTCACCGGAAGAGTCCTCTTTCACGGCGGTATTCTCTGACATGAAGATTACCGAATGCATGTGGAAGGCCCACGACGGGCAGCAGCCGGACGCAGAATAACCGGGAAAGAGGAAGTCCTTTCCCGGCATCCTGCCTTCATCTGACGGGGCACGCCAGTTTTATTCCATGCTATGTTCCCAGTCGCCCCGGGTGTCGATGCCTGCCGCATCGGCCAGGGATTCCAGTCGGGTAATTTCTTCTGGAGTGAGGACGGTATCCATCACCGCAGCGGCTTCCAGAACATGACGCTCCTTCGTGGCGCCGATGATGGGCATGGTGCCTTTGGAGAGGGCCCAGGCGATTCCCACCTGCGAGCATGAGAGGCCGTATTTGGCGCCGATTTCCTTCATGGCATCCGTGAGGGCCGTAAGCTGACCCAGGATGGGATTGTATTTCTGTCCGCGGTCACTGTCGGCCGGGAGCGGATTTTCGACGTTGTACTTGCCGGAGAGGGCTCCCTGCTCGAGTACCATGTAGGCCCAGAACTGGATCCCGTTTTCTTTGCAGTAGTCCAGCACGCCGCCTTTTTCGGAGGAACGGTAGAGCAGGCTGAAGTGGTTTTGCACGGCGCTGACCTTGAATCCGGCTTCACCCATGATCTCATTGGCCCGGCGGATCTCCTTGATGTTGTGGTTGGAAACGCCCACTTTGCGTACCTTCCCGGACTGAAGAAGCGGAATCAGCCCCGGCGTCCAGCGTTCCACGTCCATCGGGTTGTGGATCCAGTACATGTCGATATAGTCCAGCCCCATGCGCTCCAGGGAGGCCTCGGCCATCTTGGTCACGTCGTTGTCATAGACTTCTGCCAACTGCGGCGTGAACTTGGTCGAAATCAGGACCTCTTCGCGCTTGTATGCGGCGGCCAGATGTCCCAGGATCCTTTCCGATTCGCCCATGCCATAGACCGTTGCCGTGTCCCAGAGATTCAGTCCGGATTTCATGGCAGCGTCGAAAACAGGTTTCAGGTTGCTCTCATCCGTATTGCTTCCGAAGACGGTGTCTCCGCCGAACATCCCTGCGCCCCAGGCCCAGGTTCCGAGTGCGATTTTCGTTTCTTTCATAATAATGTTTTTTCTCTGGTGCAAAGGTCGGGGTTTCCTTCCTGAAGCGGCATAACCGAATTACGGATTCATGTATCATTTTTACGGAATCTGCATCATTTTTTCTAACTTAGAGGCTTGGAAAATGATCTTTCGACGATGCCCATCAACCAAATGCATAGAGAAGTCTGCACGCCTGTCGTTCAGAACCCGGAAGGGATGCTGCGCCTGATCAAAGAGTATCAGCTGATCCCTTTCTTTCTCAACCCGATCCCGGGCTATTCCATCGCCGAGCATACTCCGCCGGAGTTTTGGCTGACCGAGGAGAACCTGGGCCCTTGGGATTGGAAAATCGAATGCGTCCAGAGTGGGGATGTTGCGTACGGCAAGTTCCTGCTCGGAGGCAAGGCCGCTTTCGCCACCGTCGATGTTTACCGGGAACTCATCAACTGGCGGCGCTCATTGCCCAAATACCGGCCCTCCGCCGACCAGCAGAAAGTGCTCGATTATCTGGAAGAGCACGGCAGCGTCACGGTCCCCGAAGTGCGGGCCTTGATGGGCATGACCAAGTCCGCGGCCGATGCCATCCTGGCCAAACTCCAGATGCAGACGCGCGTCCTGACCGGCGACATCACCCGGGTGTACCGCGGAGCCGACCTGAAGTACAGCGGCTGGCAGCGCAGCAGTTTCTGTGCGCCGGAAGCGCTGTTTGAAGATATGGATTTCCCGTTTCCCGGTTACACGCCGCGGACGCTCAAGTCCGACCTCACACCCGCCGAGTCGCTGGAATTCCTGAAAGAGACGATCCGGAAGGTATGCGGCGATGTCCCGGACAAAGTCCTGATGAAAATACTCGGGTGACGAGGGGCGGCTAAAGCCGTGATTTCTATATCAATCAGTCGGAATTTGCGCTGTTTTTCGTAACTTAGCCGCATGGAAAAAGTCCTTCATGTCCAGTCTGTCAATGATTACGCCCGTTACGTAGGCGCTCCCGTACTCCATCCCCTGGTGAGCGTGATCCACTACGACGAGTTGCAGCAGTGCCGTCATGCGCTCAGCGAATACGACGTGTACGGTCTGTTCCTGATGAATGAAAGCCCGTATACAATCTCCTATGGCAGTGGGAATTACCGTTTTGAATCCGGTTCCCTGATGTGTGTGGCGCCGGGGCAGCGGGGCGGCGTGACGGATGACGGGGAGATTATCCACATCAAGGGCTGGGTGCTGTTGTTCCATCCGGTCTTTCTGGCCGGAACCTCGCTGGAACGGCGCATCAAGGATTATCACTATTTCTCATATTACAGCAACGAGGCGCTGATCCTGACGCCTGACGAATGGGCCCGGCTGGAACGCTGCTTTGCTGCCATCCGCAAGGAATTGACCGAATTCCCGGCAGACAGTCATTTGCAGGTCATTGTCGTTTCTTATTTATCGCTGCTGCTCGAATTGGCTGCACGCTTCTACGAGCGGCAGTTCCAGGGAGAAGCCAGCACGGAAGAGGAATTCAGCCACCGGCTCAATGCCATTTTGGAACGGTATTATGCGGAAGGGGAGCATCTGGAATCCGGTATCCCGACGGTCCGTTACCTGGCCGGCGAACTGTTCCTTTCTCCCAATTATTTCGGGGATCTGGTCCGTGTGAAGATCGGTGAAAGTGCGTCACAGTACATCCGTCATTTTGTGATGCAGAAAGCCAAGTCCATGCTGCTGGACGGCCGCAGCGTCTCGGAAGTCTCCGATGCACTGGGGTTTGAGTATCCGCAGAATCTCACCCGTATGTTCAAGAAAGAGTTCGGGATCGCCCCGAGCAAAATCGGCAAGCGGTAGATATCGTTTTTGTAGTTTAAATATTTATCTTTATAAATACTGTACCCCAATAATCCGTTGTGGAAACCATTACATTTTAATAGCGTCGCCTTCGAGGATCTTCCGGATGACTGGCGATGCCCCCGCTGCAGACAGCCCAAGAGCAAGTTCAACAAAGCATAAGTCCGCTTCATCGCGGATCGATTCATTCGGATTACGCCGTCTGTTTTCCTCTCAAGAACTCAGACGGCGTAATGCCTGTTACCTTTTTGAAGAGGCGTGTAAAGTGGTGGGGGAACTCGAATCCCAGCAAGAGTGCGGTCTCGCCGACGTTGTGGCCATTCATCAGGAGACTTTTGCCCTGTTCGATTACGAAGGAATGGATGTAGCCGATGGCCGTTCCGCCGGTGGATTTGTGGATTACATCGCCAAGATACCGGGGTGAATAAGCCATTTGCTTCGCACAGTACTGGACGGAAGGGATGCCGAGATCCATTTGCCTGCCGTCCAGATAATACTCGCGGAGCAAGTTATGGAAGCGTTTGAGGATGTCCGATGACGTCTTGTCGTCCTGCGAAAGTTGGCGCAGATAGATGCGCTGGCAGTATTCCAGGATCAGGCGAATATATCCCAGAATGACATTCCGCAACGCCGGAGCGTCTTCATTTTCCTGTAGTTCGTATCTGAGCTGGGTGAGCAATTGGGTGATCCGTCCCCATTCCGAAGTCTCCATTTTCAAGGTCTCGACGGCGAAGTAGGAAAAGAAGGGATAGTCCTTCATCTTCACTTCCAGATCGGTTCCCCGGAAGAGCTCGGCAGAGAACAGCAATGCCCATCCGTTGATATAAAGGTCCTCTCCATCGTCTTCCTTCCCGCCGATCTGGCCCGGCTCCGCAGCGAAGATGGATCCTTCGGCGGCATCGAACATTTTCATTCCGTATGTCAGGTTTTTCGGGAAGTTCCGCTGGATGAAGAGCCCGTAGACGCCGTAGCGGTTCAGGCTGGTCCGGATAGGCGACACTTCGTCATAGTGGATCACGCTTACAAGGGGATGCAACTCCGGGGCTCCTACGGAGCGGGCATACACATTGGGGTCGGTAATGTGAAGGATATTCCTCATTATGCTTGAAAAGGTAAGTATATTCGCAAATATATGATATTTTCTGCGTTATTGGTATTTATTGGACAAAAATCGGTATAAGAATCCCGTGCGAACCGGCTACCTTTGCAACACCAAACCAAAGGTATATGACAACCAAGCATCTCATCGCAGTTGCCCTCGCAGCCCTCGCGCTGCTTGCCTGCAAATCAAACACAAACGAAAATATGAGCACACTGAATCTTACCCAGGAGTGGGACAAGACCTTCCCGAAATCCGAACTTGTGGACCACTGCAAGGTTACCTTCCACAACCGCTATGGCATCGAACTGGCGGCCGATATGTATGTTCCCAAAAACGCTTCCGGCAAGTCAGCCGCCATTGCGGTGAGCGGTCCCTTCGGTGCCGTGAAGGAGCAATCCAGCGGCCTGTATGCCCAGCATATGGCCGAAAGAGGCTTCGTGACCGTTGCCTTCGATCCGTCCTTCACCGGAGAATCCGGCGGAGAACCCCTCAGGATGGCTTCTCCCGATATCAACACCGAGGATTTCCTGGCGGCCGTCGACTTCCTGTCCAATTGCGACCTGGTGGATCCGGAGCGCATCGGCATCATCGGTATCTGCGGCTTCGGCGGCATGGCGGTCAACGCGGCTGCACTGGACCCGCGCATCAAGGCCACGGTGGCATCCACGATGTATGACATGAGCAAGGTCAATGTGGAAGGTTATTTCGCCAGCGAGGACACACCTGCCCAGCGTCAGGAAAAACGCCGCGCCCTGGCCGCCCAGCGTACGAAGGATTATGCCGCTGGTACTTATGAGCGCGCCGGCGGTGTCGTCGATCCGCTTCCCGAGGATGCTCCCTGGTTCGTCAAGGACTATCACGCCTATTATAAGACGCCCCGCGGCTATCACGCGCGCAGCGGCAACTCCAACGACGGTTGGAACGTGATCGGCTGCCAGAGTTTTCTGAACCAGCCCCTGCTTGCCTGGGCCGGAGAGATCGAGGCTCCCGTGCTCCTCATCCACGGTGAAAAGGCGCACAGCCGCTATTTCAGCGAGTATGCCTTCGAGCGCATGACAGGCAAACATGTCGTAGGGGAAAGTGCCAAAGAAGGCAACAAGGAACTGATGATCATCCCGGGAGCATCCCATGTGGATCTCTACGACGATGTCGCGGGCGTTATCCCATACGACAAGATCGAAGGCTTCTTCAAGGATAACCTCCGGTAATGCACCATCGCAAATTACAGTTGCCGGTCTGTTCCCGCAGGCCGGCAACTGCTTTATAATCGTTCGTTCCTTAGTGCATTTTCATTATATTTGCCAAAGACAATGCAATAACGAACTTATATCATGGACATCGATAAGATTCTCCCCGTGGCCAAGCGTCACCTGCTCCTGGCCAATGCCATCGTCTGGGGTGCGACCGTGAAACCAAAACAAGCCCAATAGGGCATGGATAAAAACTTGCTGCAAAACATCGACTTATTGAATCTGATATGAAATACACCACCCTCGGAAAAACCGGGATTGAGGTTTCCCGCATCTGCGTAGGCTGCATGTCCTATGGAAAAGCCTCGGAAGACTTTCATCAATGGACCCTTGGACCTGAAGACACGCAGGCCATGGTGAAACACGCCATCGACCTGGGCGTCAACTTCTTCGATACGGCCAACATCTATTCTTTCGGGACCAGCGAAGAATATCTGGGGCAGGCGCTCAAAAATATCGGAGTTCCCCGCGATAGCGTGGTCATCGCCTCCAAGGTGTTTTTCAATGAAGGACAGCTTTCCAGAAATGCCATCCTCCGCGAGATTGACGGAACGCTCAAGCGCCTCGGGACCGACTATCTGGACCTGTATCAGATCCACCGCTTCGACTATGGAACGCCCATCGAGGAAACGATGGAAGCACTTGATTCGCTGGTGAAAGCCGGGAAGGTACGTGCCATCGGCGCATCGGCCATGTATGGCTATCAGTTCCACAACATGCAGATTTGTGCCGAGCGTAATGGCTGGACCCTGTTCTCCACCATGCAGAACCACTACAACCTGATGTACAGGGAGGACGAACGTGAACTGATCCCCGTTTGTGAGCAGTATGGCGTGTCCCGCATCCCGTATTCTCCGCTGGCCGGAGGTCACTTGACGCACCGCGGTTGGGAGAGTGGAACGGCTCGTTCCAACACCGACAAGACCATCCGGAAGAAGTATGACGCTTCCAAGGAAAACGATCTGGAGATTATCGAGAGAGTTGCCATTCTGGCCGAGCGCCTCGGCGTGACGATGACGGAAGTCGCTCTGGCTTGGACGCTGGCCAAGGGTGTTGCCGCCCCGATTGTCGGAGCGACCAAGGTGCCTCATTTCGATGCCGCCGTCCGTGCCGTCGATTTGACTCTGGGCTGTGAAGACATCGCCTTCCTGGAAGAGCCGTATAAAGCACATGAGATTGTAGGTGCATTGGCAAGAACGGATTCCAACGGGATCTGAGGAATTTTGATAAGCGAGAAATCTTCCGTATCTTCGTTGATATGGAAGATTTTTTGATATTCAACGCAGATATATGAAAGTTCTGATTATCAATGGAAGCCCACGCCAGAAAGGCAACACTTCCGTTGCACTCGCCGAAATTGCAAAGACGCTGGGGGAGGATGGCATCGACAGCGAAACCGTATGGATTGGCAATCAGCCTGTCCGAGGCTGCATCGCCTGTAACCAGTGCAGCAATCATCCGGGTGCATGCATTTTCAATGACGATATCTGCAACGAAATCAGTGCAAAATATGCATCGGCGGATGCCCTTATCGTCGGTTCTCCCGTATATTACGGTCAGCCCAACGGCGCCCTCTTGTCCATCATCCAGCGTTCCTTCTATTCCAATGGTGCAAATATTGCCGGAAAGCCTGCTGCAGCGGTAGCCGTATGCCGGAGAGGAGGTGCTACGGCAGCCTTTGAGACGCTCAATCTCCCGTTCCAGATGATGGATATGCCTGTAATAGGCTCCCAATATTGGAACATTGTCTATGGACGTGAACCTGGCCAGGCGGCGCTTGATCAAGAAGGCCTTCAGACCATGCGGGCATTGGCGCACAATATGGCCTGGCTGCTGAAAGCAACCGGCGGGCAGCCTGCGCCCGGCCGCGGTGATGAACCGTGGACCCCTATGCACTTCATCCGGAATTCCTGACGGTTTTCTTCAACCATGACAGCCATCGACGGCAAGATCCATTTGCCGGAGAAGTGGGAGATAATGCGAACGATGCAGGATATGAACCACAAGACTTCCATCATCGACGGCCGCGAGTGTAATATCACAGACTCCGCCCGGCCGCAATATATCCTTATCCAGACACTCGGGAACCATGAGCGCAAGATCATCGACCATACGGCGGAGTTGATTTCCGATGCTTGCGGCGTCCCTTTTGTTCTGGCGGCATTCCAGGTGTTCGACTGGGACCTGGACCTCACGCCGTGGCACGACGATGCCATCAACCGGAAACCGGAAGTAGGGACCAAGACCGCTGATACGCTTCGTTATGTAACGGAGTCGCTTCTCCCTGCGTTGGAAGGTACATACGGGAAACTGCCCGTCATTCTGGGCGGCTACTCGCTCGGCGGGCTTTTCGCCCTTTGGTCGTCTTCGCAGACAGACCGTTTCGCGGCCATCGCAGCGGCTTCTCCGTCCCTCTGGATCAAGGACTGGATGGACTTTGCAGAGTCACATCCGGTGAAGACGGAGAAAGTGTACCTGAGCCTGGGAGACCGGGAAGAGCACGTAAAGAACCGGGCGATCGCACGGGTAGGCGACAGCGTACGCGGTGAATATGAACTGTTAAAGACACAACTTGGGAACGGAAACTGCGTCCTGGTTTGGAATGTCGGAGGGCATTTCCAGGATGAGGACAAGCGGCTCGCCGCGGCCTTTTCCTGGTGTATCAAAGCACTGGAGAGCAAGTGATAGATATCTGGAATGGAATTGTTCCTGAGCGAAATCTGGACGCTGGAATGACTTGACTTCTCGGACAAACTCCTCGATGTCCTGGGACGTTTTCCGAATTCATGATAATTCTTTCGGAATAATTGATAACAAACCTTCCGGAGAATCTGCCGACCTTTGCAACAGTTAATTGATTACGACTATGGCAAAGACACTGATCGCTTTCTACTCCCGCCGCGGAGAAAACTGGGTGGACGGCGGCGTTCGCTTCCTTCCCAAAGGGAATAATGAGGTTATTGTAGAAAAAATCAAGGCTCAGCTTCCAGAGGCCGATGTTTTCCAGATTGATACTGTAAAGAAATACTCCGACGATTATATGGTCTGCATCGAGGAAGCGAAACAGGAACTCCGCGCCAAAGCACGTCCGGAGCTTACCGCCAAGGTAGAGAATATGGACCAGTATGACACTATCATCCTGGGTTATCCCAACTGGTGGGGTGTTCCTCCGATGGCCGTTTTCACTTTCTTGGAGAGCTATGATTTCTCCGGCAAGAAGATCGTTCCCTTCTGCTCCCACGAGGGCAGCGGCCTGGGCGGCAGCATCCGCCAGCTCAAGATGGCCGTTCCCGATGCCAACCTTACCGCAGGGGTCGCCATCCACGGCGCCGCCGCATCCCATTGTGACAGAGAAGTTAACCAGATTATAGCACAGGCAAAATGAAACGTATCATCCTTACCGTCATCCTTGCCCTTGCAGCACTGACTGCATCGGCCCAGACGCTGGTCGTCTATTATTCCAAACCGGGAGAGACCTATACGCCGGACGGAATCATCAACCTGAAAAAGGGAAATACCCAGGAAGTGGCCGAACGCATCCAGAAGTTCGCCAAGGCCGATATCTTCCGCGTGGAGACTGTTAAAACCTATCCGGATGAATATATGAAGCTCATCGATGTGGCGAAAGAGGAACTGAATGCCAAGACCCGTCCGGCCATCAAGGACGACATCGACATCTCCAAATATGACACGATCTATATTGGCTGGCCCTGCTGGTGGGGAACGCTACCGATGTGCATGTTTACCTTCATCGAGAAACACGACTGGGCCGGGAAAACCGTCATCCCGTTTACAACCCATGAAGGGAGTGGCTTCGGCAGTGGACTCCGCGACCTGAAAGCCGCCGTCAAGGGAGCGACCGTCACCCAAGGCCTTTCCCTTCGCGGCACGGCCGCCCGCTCCAGCGACGCCCAGATCGAGAAATTCGTAATCGGAGGCAAGTGAATGGAACTACTACAGCGTAGAAACGGACTCCCTGGAAATCACCATAAATGGAGAATCCGCACGGATGGTGGGGAGAAGCAGGGTGAATGCGGCGGTCTATGGCGGAGGCAGGCACACTTGGCGACTCCAGATGGACTCGCAACTTCGGAAAGAAAACGGGGTGTGGCGAATCGCTTACAGCAGGGCCTCAACTTACTGAGATATTTTGATAAGCAAGAAATCTTCCGTATCTTCGTGGATATAGGAGATTTCTTGATTTTCAACACAGTGGGGGACGGGAAGTATCCGGATGCCTACAAGGAATATTATCACTGCCACATCCTTTGCCGCAGTGGTGAAATGCAATTCGAAGCCGTTGGCAAGACTTTCACGGCCGGTCCCGGAGACCTGGTCATCTGGCAGATGACAACCGCCATTTCCCATGTTCGGTATTCCGCGGATTTCGATGCCGATTTCGTCCTTATTTCCAATCCCTTCCTGAATCTGTACAACCCGGAGCAGGTCTGGGCCACCAAGGGGTATGTGTAT
>CADCRA010000085.1 GCA_902803715.1 uncultured Bacteroidia bacterium | reverse complement strand
GTATATTTGGTCTTGCAGGCCCTGTCTCCGTACCCGGCCGGCATCGCTGACGGCCGTCGTGGGCTCTTACCCCGCGTTTTCACCCTTGCCGGCATCGCGTCATCGAAACGAGGTGACGGACGCAAGGACGGCGGTTGTTTTCTGTTACGGTTTGAATAAGATTGCTCCCATCTGCGCTTTCCGCAGCAGGGTGCCCTTTCCTGTCCGGACTTTCCTCACCATTGCTGGCGCGGCAGATCGTCTTGCCTGTTGTTTTTCCGCCGCAAAGGTAAGAAAAAAATCCGACACCGGGCCGCGGACACTTGAATCCTCCCGAATAATTGTTACCTTTGCCTTCCGGAATATGAAAAAGTATCTTCTCATCATCGGCCTGGCCCTTCTTTCCCTCTGCTCCTGTGCGGACGGGAAGGTCCGCCAGTACCGGCTGCAGGTTGTCAAGGAGTATCCGCACGACACCCAGTCTTACACGCAGGGTCTTTTCTTTGACGGGGGTACATTCTATGAGAGTACGGGCCAGTACGGCGAGTCGACGTTCCGTACCGTGGACCTGGCGACCGGCAAGGCCCTCCGCAAACTGGACTTCGGCCGGAAATATTTCGTGGAAGGATCCGTCATCCTCGGAGACGACCTGTACATCCTGACCTGGACGAACAAGGTCGCTTTCGTGTATGACGCCAAGACACTGGCATACAAGCAGACGTTCACCTATCCGCGGGAAGGATGGGGACTGACGACCGACGGGAAGCAGCTGATCGCCAGCGACGGCAGCCAAAACCTGTATTTCATGGACCGGCAGTTTAAATTGCAGAATACCCTGCCCGTCACCCTGAACGGCCGGGCGGTCAACCTGCTCAATGAACTGGAGTATATCGACGGGAAGATCTGGGCCAACGTGTATACTTCCGACCTGATCGTGATCATCGATCCCAAGACCGGCGCCGTGGAAGCGACGGTCGATTGCACGGGCCTGTTGCCGAGGCAGTTGCGGGACAGCCGGACAGACGTTCTGAACGGCATTGCCCGGGATCCGGCGAGCGGGAAGGTTTACCTGACCGGCAAGTACTGGCCGAGGCTGTATGAAGTGAAACTGGTTGAGAAATAAAACGGCCCGGCGTTACCGGGAAATGACATAACCAAGCGGGGGTGCCGGACCGGGTCCGGCTGAGATCATACCCACTGAACCTGACGCGGTCCGTACCGCCGTAGGGAAGGCTGAACCTCATGCGCACTTTGCGTACCCCTTGCATAAATGAACCATTCTATGCGAGGTTTTTATTTTTTTGCGGCTGCGGCAGCCATGCTTCTCTGGCAAAATGCCGCCCGGGCCCAGGAGCCTGAAAGAAAAGAGCGGCTCGACAGTGTCGTCGTGTCCGCTTCCCGAGCCGGCAAGCACACGCCGGTGACGTACACGATGGTCGGCAAGGAAACCCTTCGCCAGTCCAATCCGATCAATTCCCTTCCGATGACCCTGGCCTTGCAGCCGTCCGTGGTCGTGTCCCATGAAGGCGGTACCGGCATCGGCTATTCGAAGATGACCGTCCGCGGTTCCAAGGGATCCCAGATCAACGTGACGCTCAACGGCATCACCCTGAACGATGCCGAATCCCAGGAGGTGTTCTGGGTCAACATCCCGGCCCTGACGGGCATCCTGTCCAGCGTACAGGTCCAGCGCGGCCTGGGCACGTCGGCCAACGGTGCCGGCGCCTTCGGTGCCAGCATCAACATGAACACCGCTTTCGTGGGGGCGGAACCGACTTTCTCCGCCGACCTGAGCACGGGATCCTATGACACGCGGATCGTGACGGTGTCCGGCTCGACCGGCCTGCTTCCGAGCGGCCTGTATTTCAGCCTGGCTTTTTCTGCGAACGAGACGGAAGGATATATCCGCAACGCCTGGGGCGACGCCTCTTCGGTCTTCGCCGTGGCCGGCTGGCTGAAGGGACGCAATTCCCTGCGGCTGACCTACCTGCGGGGCGAACAGGCGACGGGCATTACCTGGACGGGAGCCCCGCTGTCGTACCTGGAAACGGACCGAACCTACAATCCGGAAGGCATTTATTACGATGCCGCCGGCCGGGAGCAGTATTACCGGAACCAGTCCGACAACTACCGGCAGCAGCACATCCAGTTGAACTGGACCCATCAGTTCTCCGACTCGTGGACCTGGATCTCCACCTTGAACTACACGGACGGCTACGGGTACAATGAACGCTACAAGATGGAGAAGAAACTGTCGGCCTACGGGTTCCCGAAGGATTTCCGCTACGGTGATGTGACGGCCAAGACCAAGGGCGACGTCATTTTCCGCAAGACGATGTCAAACGGCTACTGGGTCTTCAATTCCGAGGCCAAGTACCGGGGCGACCGCCTGGACTTCGTCGCCGGTGTCAACGCCTCCCGTTATGACGGCGACCACTACGGCGAACTGCTCTGGCACCAGGCCCTGGGCAAGTCTTACGACTATGCCCCCCTGAATGTGCGCGGCACCTCCAACAACTGGTATCTCAACAATGGTCTGAAACAGGAGATCAACCTGTTTGCACGCGGCGAATATGCCCTCCTGCCGTGGCTGACGGCCTATGCGGATCTGCAGTACCGCGGGGTCCGGCTGGACATGAGCGGCATCGATGATGAGGATGACCTCCCGATGGATTTCGGAAAGACTTGGCAGTTCTTCAATCCGCGGGCCGGACTGACGGCGGTCGCCGGCGGCAGCAAGTTCTATGTCTCCGCCGCCTACGGCCATCGCGAACCCGGCCGCAGCGACATCAAGGAGATCATCGAAAGCAACAACCTCGAAGGGGGAGACCGGGAACTCAAACCGGAGAAGATGCTGGACATCGAGGCGGGATACAATTATGCTTCCCGGCGGTTCAGCGCCGGCGCCAATATCTATCTGATGGAATACCGGGACATGCTGCTGGAAACGGGTGAACTGAGCCAGTCCGGCTATGCGATCAAGGACAACGTGGACCGCAGTTACCGCCGCGGCGTGGAACTGACCGCCGCCTGGATGCCCTGGGACAACCTGACCCTGGATGCCAACCTGACCCTCAGCACCAACAAGATCCTCGATTATACGAAATACTACGAGCATTATGACAACCTGGACGACTGGACGTATCTCGGCCAGGACCAGGTCCGTTTCGACAAGGTGACCATGCTGATGTCCCCGTCGGCCGTGGCGATGGGAAGGCTTTCCTGGACGCCGCTGCAGAATATCGCCCGCGGTTCCCTCCGTTCGACAACCCTTGCGCTGGATGCGAAATATGTCGGCAAGCAGTATTGGGACAATACGGAAGACGCAGACCGGTGCATCCCGGCCTATTGGGTCTCCGATGCTTCCCTGACGCATGAATTCCAGCTCGGAACGGGCAAGATCGGACTCGGCCTGCATGTCAACAACCTTTTCAACCGGCTCTATTATGCGGATGCCTGGGTCTACCGGGCTTTCTTCGATGAAAGCGGCTGGTACCAGGAGGAGGGCGTCTTCCCGCAGGCTCCGCGCAATTTCATGCTGCGACTCAGTTACCGGTTCTAGGACAGGGAGGAATCCCGCAGATGCAGTAAAGCCCGCTTCTCAGCGGGCTTTTACGGTTAGTTAGTAATGTGTTCCCCGTAGGGAGATTATTATTGGTTAGATAGATATCTCTTGCCGGCGGACCGGACGTATTATCATGTAACGTTTTAATTGCGGATGCAAAGTTAAGCGATTGTAAAACGATTTGCAAATTTTTTCGGATAAAATTATCAACAGCCCGGTTATTTCTGTGATTTAAGCAGGTTAGGACGCAGGCGTTTCGTCCGCTCCAGCGCCTGCTCGTCCTGCCAGGCACGGATCAGTTTCGGGTTGCCGCTGAGCAGGACGTCGGGCACCTTCCAGCCGTTGAATTCGGCTGGCCGGGTGTAGATGGGAGGGGAGAGGAGGTCATCCTGGAAACTGTCGGACAGGGCGGAGGTCTCGTCGGTCAGCGCGCCCGGGATGAGCCGGATGATGGCGTCGGCCAGGAGGGCGGCCGGAATCTCGCCGCCGCTGACCACATAGTCGCCCACGGAGATCTCCCGGGTCACCAGGTGCTCGCGGATGCGGTGGTCGATGCCCTTGTAGTGGCCGCACAGGAGGATCAGGTTGCCTTTGAGGGAGAGTTCGTTGGCGATGCCCTGGTTGAGCAGTTCGCCGTCCGGGGACATGTAGATGATTTCGTCATATTCCCGTTCCGCCTTCAGTTCCTCGATCATCTTGTAGACCGGTTCGACCATCATGACCATGCCCGCATCGCCGCCGTAGGAGTAGTCGTCCACCGTCAGGCGGGGGCCGATTCCGTATTTGCGGATATTGTGGATATGGATTTCTGCCAGGCCTTTCTTGACAGCCCTTCCGACGATGGAATGGCTGAGGGGACTTTCGAGCAGTTCGGGTACGACAGTCAGGATATCGATGCGCATAGTAAGTTATTTTCGATCAGTGTGCAAAATTAGTGTTTTTTAATAATTTTTTCGATATATTTGCACTTCGTATGCCCTAATATTTAGGAGACATTGAACTAACATTAACAACGAAACACCATTTACCATGAGTGAAGAATTGAATCCTGAAGTGCTCCAGCCTTCAGATGTAGCAGAAAATGTTGCGCAGAATGCACCTGCAGCCGAGACTCCTGCCACTGGATCCGTCGCTGAAAAAGCGGAGGAAGTAAAGGAAACGGTTGCCGAGGCCGTCGAAGACGCCGGGCAGACCGTTGCCGAGAAAGCGGAAGAAGTCAAGGATGCCGTCGCTGAAAAAGTGGAAGGAATCAAGGACGCCGTAGCCGATGTCGTCGAAGATGTCAAGCAGGCCGTTGAGCCGGCCGTGAATTTCGCGGAGAAATCGCTGGCGGAACTGTCTTCCCTTTTCGAAGGCCTGATGTCCGATGAAGCCCGCATGAAGAGGGCCAAGGAAGCGGAAGCCATCAAAGCAGCATTCTACAAGAAGCTTTCCAAGGAAAAGGCGGATGCCGGACTGGCTCCCGTCGAGGAACCGTCGGAAGACGGCGCTGTCGAGGAAACGGCCGTCGAGACGGAAGTTCCTGCCGGACCTTTCGAGGCCATTGAAAGCGGATTCAAGTCACTCTATAACCGTTTCCGTCGCGAGCGTGCCGAGTTCAACCGGCAGCTTGACGCCGAACGCGCCGACAACCTGGTCAAGAAACAGGCCGTCATCGAAGATCTGAAGGCCCTCATCGACCGGCAGGAGGATGCCAGTTCCTCCTTCCCGGAGTTCCGTGCCATCCAGGCCCGCTGGCGCGAGATCGGCCCGGTTCCCGTCGCCGATTTCCGCAACCTGAACGACACCTACCAGTTCCATGTCGAGAAATTCTACGACAAGGTGCAGCTCGACCGTGACATGCGCGACCTCGACTTCAAGAAGAACCTGGAAGCCAAGGAGCGGTTCTGCGAAGAAGCGGAGCGCCTGGCCGCAGACGATGACAATGTCGTCGACGCTTTCAAGGAACTCCAGAAACTGCACGAGCAGTGGAAGGAATTCGGACCGGTTGCCAAGGAATACCGCGAATCCATCTGGGAACGCTTCAAGGCCGCTACGGCTGTGATCAACCGCAAGTACCAGGGATATTTCGAAGGCCAGAAGGAAAAGCAGGTTGAGAACCTCGCCGCCAAGCAGGCGCTTTGCGAGAAGGTCGAAGCCATCGCCGCCAAGGAGAACATCGCTTCTTCCGTGGAGTGGAACAACCTCTCCAAGGAGATCGAAGACATCCAGAAGGAATGGAAGACCATCGGTTTCGCGACCAAGAAGGAAAACCAGCGTGTCTATGACCGCTTCCGTGCCGCCTGCGACAAGTTCTTCGAGCGCAAGCGGGCTTTCTACGCCGGCTTCAAGGACAGCATGAACGAGAACCTCGAGAAGAAACTCAGCCTGATCGAGAAAGCGGAAGCCCTGAAGTCCAGCACGGACTGGAAGAAGACCACGGAGGCTTTCATCGAACTGCAGAAGCAGTGGAAGGAAGTCGGCGCCGTGCCGCGCAAGAAGTCCGAGCAGCTCTGGAAGCGTTTCCGTGCAGCCTGTGATGCGTTCTTTGCCGAGCGGGACAAGAATGCCAAACCGGAAAATGACTATTATGGCAACCTCAAACTCAAGAAAGCGCTGATCGAGGAGATCAATGCCTTCGAGCCGACCGACGACGAGCAGGTGATGCGCGATGCCGCCCAGGCTTACAACGAGCGCTGGCAGGCCATCGGCTTCGTTCCTTTCAAGGAGAAGGAAGCCGTGACGAAGGCTTTCCGCGACGCCATGCAGGCGAAGTTCCCGGAATTCCGCGGCGGCCGCGGTCCGCAGCGCGGTGAGCGCCGCGGCGGCAACCGTCCCGCCCAGCGTGCCCCGATGACCGAGAAGGACCGTCTTGTCCAGAAGTACAACAAACTCCAGCAGGAGATCGACACGTACGAGAACAACATCGGCTTCTTCGCAGCTTCCAAGAATTCCGAGTCCCTGATCAAGCAGATGCAGGAGCGCATCGAGCAGGCCAAGCAGGAACTCAAGGACCTTGAAAACCAGATCCGTTCCCTGGAGGACACCTCCGAGGAATAGCAGTATGAATGGCAGCCGGATCTTTCGGGTCCGGCTGCATAAGACTTTATATTCGAAGTGGATAAAAACAGTATTATAGGATTTGTACTGATTGGTGCGATCCTGTTCGGATTCACCTTCTACTCATCCAAGCAAGCAGAGAAACAACAGGCCTGGCAGGCACATCAGGATTCCATCGCCCGGGCCGAACAACTGGTCCAGATGCAGGCGGACTCCGCAGCTTATGCGCAGCTTCACGCCAACGATACCCTGGCGCAGGCCTCGCCGGTTGCTACGCAGGCCGTCGCCGTCTATCGGGATTCATTGCTGGAGGCTGCCTCCGGCGCCGAGGGCCAGGTCCTTAAACTGGAAAATGAAAAACTGGCCGTGGCTTTCACCACCAAGGGAGCCCAGCCGCTGTCCGTCCGTGTCAAGGACTATACCAACTACGATCGTTCCGACCTCTACATTTTCCATGAAGGACAGAGCGAGATGGGGTATATCATCTATGCGGGCGAAAACATCAATACGAAGGATTTCGTATTCACGGTCGCAGAGCAGACCGATTCTTCCCTGGTCATGCGCCTCCCGTTCGCGGGCGGCGGTTACATCCAGCAGCGCTATGTCCTGCACAAGGATTCCTATATGCTGGACCATGCCCTTTCCTTCATCGGCATGGAAAATGTCATTCCGCGCAACGTCTCCGTCTATGATTTCAACTGGAAAGTGACGGTGCCGCGGATGGAAAAGGGCTACAAGAACGAAGTCCAGTATTCCAAGGGCGCCTATTACCAGAGCGGCGACAAAAAACCGGTTGAGATCGCCCGGGGCCGCAGCGCTTCCAAGCGGGTCGACAGCCGTCTGAGCTGGTTTACTTTCCACCAGCAGTTCTTCTCCGCGATCATGCAATCCAAGAAGGAGTTCGCATCCGGAGACCTGACGGTCAATTTCCTTCCCGAAGAGGATCCGGACCACAACCTGATGGCCTGCGAGGCCAACATGCGTTCCGATTTCCGTCCGGGTGAGACCGTTACGGACGAGTATTCCTTCTATTTCGGCCCGAACAGCTACCGGATTCTCAAGTCCTATGACCAGAACTATGAGAAGACCATTCCGCTGGGCGGTTCCGTCGTCGGCCTGTTCACGAAATATGTGATCATTCCGCTCTTCAATTTCCTGCACCGCTTCATCGCCAGCTACGGTCTCATCATCCTCCTGATGACCCTTTTCATCAAGATCGTGGTGCTGCCGTTCGCCTTCAAGAGTTATTCTTCCAGCGCGAAGATGCAGGCAATCAAGCCGGAGATCGACAAATTGAACGAGAAATATCCGCGCCAGGAAGATGCGATGAAGAAACAACAGGAGACCATGGCCCTGTACCAGAAGGCCGGGATCAATCCGATGGGCGGCTGTCTGCCGATGCTGCTCCAGTTCCCGATCCTCTTCGCGATGTTCCGGTTCTTCCCGGCTTCCATCGAACTGCGCCAGCAGCCGTTCCTGTGGGCGGAAGACCTCAGCGCATACGATTCCATCCTCGACTTCGGTACGCGGATTCCGCTCCTGGGCGACCATATCTCCCTCTTCGCGGTCCTGATGGCTGTTTCCATGTTCTTCTTCTCGAAGTTCACGATGCAGGGCCAGACGTCCGGCAATGATCCGAATGCGGCATCGATGCGGTTCATGAGCCTGTACATGATGCCGATCATGATGTTCTTTATCTGTAACAACCTGTCTTCCGGTCTGAGTTACTACTACCTGCTTTCCAACCTGATCAGCATGGTCGAGACCTGGGTGATCAAGAAGTGGTTCGTCAATCCGGCCGAGATCCAGGCGAAACTCAAGGCTTCCGCCGGCAAGCCGGCTCCGAAGAGCAAGTGGCAGCAGCGTCTGGAAGAAGCCCAGAAGATGCAGCGCCAGATGCAGCAGGAACAACAGAAGAAAGGTCGGAGATGATAGCACAGAATTTATTGAAGATCAAAGAGAAACTGCCGTCCGGGGTACGCCTGGCGGCAGTTTCCAAATTCCATCCGGTCGAACGTCTGCAGGAGGCCTATGCGGTCGGCCAGCGGATCTTTGCGGAGAGCCGTCCGCAGGAATTGGCGGCCAAGGTACCGCAGATGCCGTCCGACGTGGAATGGCATTTTATCGGCCATCTGCAGACGAACAAACTGAAACTGGTCCTTCCTTATGCCGCCCTGGTCCAGAGCGTGGATTCCCTGCACCTGCTGGAAGCGATCCAGACGTGGGCGGCGGCGAACCGGAAATGCGTTCCGGTCCTGCTGGAGGTCCATATCAGTTCGGATGCCACGAAACAGGGATTTGATGCAGGTGAGGTCCGCTCCATCCTCCAGCGGACAGGGGATTTCCCCGATGTGCGGTTCTGCGGTCTGATGGGCATGGCGACGCTGACGGACGACGAGACCGTGATCCGTTCCGATTTTGCGCGGCTCTCCGCCCTGTTTTCCGAAATCCGTTCCACCCGGCCTGAACTGGCTGACTTCCGGGAACTGTCGATCGGCATGTCGGATGACTGGCCGCTTGCCCTGGAAGCCGGTTCGACGATGGTGCGTATCGGGACGGCGATCTTCGGTCCGCGGGAGTACTAATCTTTTCCCAGGAGACGGACCATTTCCCGGGCGACGGCGGCGGAAGCGCCGGAACCGCCCAGGGCCTGCCGGATCCGGTCGTATCCCTGAAGCATCCGGGCTCGGTAATCCGGGTCGGTGACGAGCCGTGTCACTTCATCCGCCAGGTTCTCCGGCGTCAGATAGTCCTGCAGCAGTTCCTGAAACACTTTCTGTCCGGCAATCAGATTGCCCAGGCTGATCGCGTCAACCTTGATGATCTGCCGGCCGAGCGTGTAATTGAATTCATTGGTAGCATATCCGACCACCTGGGGCGTGCCGATCAGGCAGGTCTCCAGCGAGGCCGTGCCGGAGTTGACGACGGCGGCCCGGGCGTGGCGGACGATGCCGTGGGTCTGTCCGAAAACGACTTTCAGGTAAGATTCCCGTCCCTTCAGCCAGGGCTGGTAGTCCTGCAGGCTGCGCGACGGGGCGCCGGCGACGACGAACATCCAGTCTTTCCAGGCAGGCAGCCGGTGCATCTGGTCTGCCATGGCACTGCAAACCGGCATCATCGAGGCGACTTCCCCTTTGCGGGAGCCGGCCAGGATGGCGATCATCGGACGGTCGGGGAGACCGGCTCCTTCCAGAAATTCCGCACGGTCCTGCCGGAGGGCGGGGGAGGAATCGATGGCATCGATGAGCGGATTGCCCTTGTAGACGTAATCCACGCCTTTCCGGTCGAAATAGGCTTTCTCGAACGGGAAGATGATGAAAAGCTTGTCGACCCAGGCTTTGAGTTTGCGGACGCGGTTCTCACGGGAAGCCCATACTTTCGGAGCAATGTAATAGAAGACTTTCAGGCCGTGCTTGTGGGCGAATTCCGCGATGCGGAAGTTGAATCCGGGATAGTCGATCAGGATGACGGCGTCCGGGCCGAACCGGAGGATGTCTTCCTGGCAGTCTTTCAGCCGCCGCAGGTGGGATCCCGCATGGAGCAGGATCTGGCTGAATCCCATGACGGCTCCTTCCTTGTAGTCCCGGACGAAACCGTCTCCGTCCTGCCGGGTCCGGTAGACGGCATCCATCAGCGGCCCGCCCCAGAAACGGATGTCCGCTCCGGGGTCTTCGGCGTACAAGCCGCGCATCAGGTTGGATCCATGCAGGTCTCCGGATGCCTCACCGGCAATGATGTAGTACTTCATTACTGAAAGTCTTGGTTGAAGCCGTTATCAATAAGTCTTTTATTCTCAATATAATCCGTCTTGTCAAGATTGTCGGAGGTGATGCTGATGAAACCCTGCTCGATCAGCCGCAGGTCGGCATCGCGCCGGTTCTCGTCGTCATCGACATATTGTCCGACCATCATGAACAGTTTCTCTCCTTCTTCCAGAACGGGGTTGGAAGACTGGCCGAGCGATTCGGGGGTCACGCCCATGCGTTCGTATATCTTGGGATCCCATTCCTTGAATTCCTTGATCCATTTCCCCTTGGCCTGGTGCCCGACCCGGATGCCCCGGATCACATCGGCGGGGAGGTCGGGGAAATTGATGTTGTAGAAGATGCCGTACCGGTCCGGCAAGCCGGCCATCAGGCGCGAGAAGAGATCCGGCAGGTATTTTTCCACGCATGTGAAATCCGCGTCCCTGTGGAGGGAATCCAGCGAGACGCCGAAGGCGGGAATGCCGCAGAGGGCGGCCTCCTCGGCAGCCCCGAGCGTTCCCGAATAGCAGGCGGCACTCGAGGCGTTGTGGCCGTGGTTGATTCCGCTGACGACCACATCCGGCTGCGGGTCCATGAAATTGATGCCGTACTTGACGCAGCTTGCCGGCGTAGCATCCAGCCAGGCCCACTTGACGCCGTCCGCATCCGTTCCGAGATCCTTGTATCTGATCTGTTTCAAACCGATGGATACGGCCATTCCCATCCCGGACTGGTGCTCCTTGGGGGCGATGACCGTCACGTTGCCGAACGGCCGCATGATCCGGGCGAGGGTCTTGATTCCTTTCGAGGTGTATCCGTCGTCGTTGGTGATCAGTATATTCATGGGAGAAAATGTGTTATTCGTGTTTTGCCGTTGTAATTTAAACGATTAAGTTTATTTAATTGTTGCAAAGATACCCAAATTTCGCTATTTTTGTGCGCTTTCAGAAGCATATGTTGATTATTGTTTAACACAATTAAATAAAACAAACAAAATGGTAAAACTTGGTATTAACGGATTTGGCCGTATCGGCCGTATGGTGTTCCGTGCCGCTTATGAGAATTTCGCCGGTGAGATCGAGGTCGTAGGTATCAATGACCTCCTCGACGCTGATTATCTCGCTTACATGCTCAAGTATGACTCCGTCCACGGTAAGTTCAGTGGCGATGTCAAGGCTGAGGGCAACTATCTTGTCGTTGACGGCAAGAAGATCCAGGTCTTCGCTGAGAAGGATCCTGCCAACATCACTTGGGGCGAGCTCGGTGTCGACGTCGTCGTCGAATCCACCGGTTTCTTCCTCACCGAAGAACTGGCTTCCGCACACCTTAAGGCCGGTGCCAAGAAGGTCATCATGTCCGCTCCTTCCAAGGATGCTACCCCGATGTTCGTCTACGGCGTCAACGACAAGACCTACGCCGGCCAGAAGATCATCTCCAACGCTTCCTGCACCACCAACTGC
>CADCRA010000084.1 GCA_902803715.1 uncultured Bacteroidia bacterium | reverse complement strand
GGCAGACAGAGAAGATTATTTCTTCTTGTGTCTGTTCTTGCGCAAACGCTTTTTGCGTTTGTGCGTTGCCATCTTATGTCTCTTTCTTTTTTTACCGCTGGGCATAGTGCACTGTTTTTAAAAATGATTATTTCTTCACGGAAGCGACAAAAACCTTGGCCGGCTTGAAAGCGGGGATGTCGTGGGCCGGGATGGTCATGGTCGTATTGCGGGTGATGTTGCGGGCGGCCTTCTCAGCACGGTGCTTGATGATGAAGCTGCCGAAGCCACGAAGATAGACCGGCTGACCCTTCGCGAGGGAACCCTTTACGCTTTCCATGAAAGCCACGACTACAGTCTGAACTGTGATTTTTTCAATGCCGGTAGCTTTTGCTACCTCATTTACGATCTCTGCCTTTGTCATAATTGGTTAATATTTAATATTATTCGGATTCACAAGAATCGACTTGCAAAGATAGGGTTAAATTTTCAATCAACAAAATGATTCAAGTGTTTTTTATGCTTAATTTTCACGAATCTACGCGTTTCCAAGGCCGATTTCTGTCTTGGCACGGTGCTTGACAATACTAAGAGGCGAGGCGGACGGGCTTGTCATCGTGACATTTTGGCAGGCCTGCCCCTACTATCTACGAAACAGAATGTCTATGAACTTGAAAGAAAACATATTCGGAGCCATGTTCAGCCCCGGCTCCGCAGAAGTCAACATCATCCCCGTCATGTCCGGCGAGGGCCCGCTGAAGATCGACGAAGCCGATCTCCCGGAATCCCTTCCGGTCCTGGCGCTGCGCAACGCCGTGATTTTCCCGGGCACGGTTTATCCCATCACGATCGGCCGGGAGAAGTCCATGCGCCTGGTCGAGGAAGCCCAGGAGAGCGGTTCGTTCATCGGAGCGATCCCGCAGGTCAACCTGGCGGAAGAGAATCCGGTCTCCGAAGCCGATTTCTTCGACAACGGAACGGTCTGCAAGGTCCTGAAGACCTTCGAGATGCCGGACGGCACCGTCACGGCCCTGCTGCAGGGCTTCAAGCGCCTGCGCCTGGACCGGGTCGTGGCGACGGAACCGTATATCCGCGCGCGTGTCCATTATCTGGACGATGTCCCCGCGGACATGGAAGATCCCAAGAACAAGATCCTCGCCGAGTTGCTGAAGGACAGCGCCGCCAACTATGTCAAGGCCGCCTCCTTCGCTCCGAAGGAGGTTGTCAGCGCCCTGCGCGGCATTGAAGATTTCGGCTTCCTGGTCAATTTCATCGCCACCACGGTGGAGATCGAGAACTACCAGGAGAAGGTCGCCCTGCTGGGCTACGACGACCTGAAGGAACGGGCCATGGCCCTGCTTTCCCTGCTGAGCAAGCAGATGGAACTGCTCCGCATCAAGCAGGAGATCAATTCCAAGGTCAAGACGGAAATCGACCAGCAGCAGCGCGAATACTACCTCAACAACCAGCTTCGCACGATCCAGGAGGAACTGGGCATGGACGAGGACGACGACCTGGTCCAGCTGCGTGCCGCCGCCGAGAAGAAGGAATGGCCGGCCTCCGTCGGCGAACAGTTCGAGAAGGAACTGGCCAAACTCGGCCGGTTCAATCCCTCCGCCCCGGAATACAGCATCCAGTACAATTTCCTCCAGTTCATGCTGGACCTTCCCTGGTACCATGTGTCCGATGACAACCTGGACCTCGCCCATGCGCAGAAAGTGCTGGATGAGGACCATTTCGGCCTGGATTCCGTCAAGGACCGCATCATCGAATACCTGGCCGTCCTCAAGCTGAAGGGCAACATGAAATCCCCGATCCTCTGCCTCTACGGGCCTCCGGGCGTGGGCAAGACGAGCCTGGGCAAATCCATCGCCCGGGCGCTGGGACGGGAATATGTCCGCATCTCCCTCGGCGGCATGCACGACGAGGCCGAGATCCGCGGCCACCGCAAGACCTATGTGGGCGCTCTTCCGGGCCGGATCCTGAACGGCATCGCCCGGGCCGGCACGTCCAATCCGGTCATGGTCCTCGACGAGATCGACAAGCTGGGTGCGGATTTCAAGGGAGACCCGTCGTCCGCCCTGCTGGAAGCCCTCGACCCGGAACAGAACACGGCCTTCCACGACAATTACCTGGACATCAACTATGACCTGTCCAACGTCCTGTTCATCACGACGGCCAATACGATTTCCACCATCCAGCCGGCGCTGCTGGACCGCATGGAGATGATCAACGTGACGGGATACCTGGCGGAAGAGAAGATGGAGATTGCCAAGAAGTTCCTGATCCCCAAGCAGATGAAGGAACATGGCATCGAGGAAGGATTCAACGTCCACAAGACGGCGCTCCGGACCATCATCGACGAATATACGCATGAGAGCGGCGTCCGCGGCCTGGAGAAGCAGATCGCGAAACTGGCCCGCGTCACGGCGAAGAAGATCGCCCTCGGCGAACCGCACCCGGCCCTGATCAAGAAAGAGCATCTCAAGGAATACCTCGGCCTGCCGACGGCTTTCCACGATGTGCAGAAGGGCAACGAGGCCCCGGGCGTCGTGACCGGTCTTGCCTGGACCAGCATGGGCGGCGAGATCCTGTTCGTCGAGAGCCAGGCGAGCGAAGGAAAGGGCGTCCAGACGATGACCGGCAACCTGGGCGACGTGATGAAGGAGAGCGCGACGATCGGCTGGCAGTACATCAAAGCCCATCCGCAACTGGCCGGCCTGACGGCGGAAGAATTTGCGAAGAAGGACATCCATGTCCATGTCCCGGAGGGCGCAACCCCGAAGGACGGTCCTTCCGCCGGCATCACGATGGTCAGTTCGATGGTCTCCGCCCTGCGCGGCAAGGCCGTCCGCAGCGGCATCGCGATGACGGGAGAGATGACCCTGCGCGGCCGTGTCCTGCCGGTCGGCGGCATCAAGGAGAAGATCCTTGCGGCCAAGCGCGCCGGGGTCCATACCATCGTGATTTCCGAAGAAAACCGGAAAGATGTCGAAGATATCAAGGAAATTTACCGGAAAGGTCTTACCTTTGTGTATGTGAAGACCATCGATGAAGTCATCGGGTATATTTTCGAAGCATGAACGTCAAGATAGAACCTACCTGGAAAGAGGCGCTGGCCGGCGAATTCGAGAAACCGTATTTCGCCGACCTTGTGCGTTTCCTGCATGGGGAGAAAGCCGCCGGAAAGACGATCTACCCGCCCGGAAGCCAGATATTCAAGGCTTTTGAGCTGACGCCGGTCCCGCAGGTCAAGGTCGTCATCCTGGGCCAGGATCCGTACCATGGTCCCGGCCAGGCGATGGGCCTTTCCTTCTCGGTCCCGGACGGCGTGCCGGCACCGCCTTCCCTGGTCAACATTTTCCGGGAAATCGAATCCGACCTGGGTATCCGGATGAGCGGCCGGCCGAACCTGGAAAACTGGGCCCGGCAGGGTGTCCTGCTGCTGAATGCCATGCTGACCGTCCAGGCAGGAGCCGCCGGCTCCCACAGCCGGATCGGCTGGCAGGAGTTCACGGACGCCGTGATCCGGTACATCTCCGACCATTGCGACGGGGTCGTGTTCCTGCTCTGGGGCAATTTCGCCCGTTCCAAGAAAGAACTGATCGACACGTCCCGGCACTATGTGCTCGAGGCGGCGCATCCGTCTCCGCTTGCCCGCGGCGCCTTTTTCGGCTGCCGCCATTTCTCCAAGACCAACGAAATCTTACTCAGCGAGGGGAAAACCCCGATCAACTGGCAGTTATGAAAAAGAAAGCCCTCTTCCCGGGATCCTTCGATCCCTTCACGGCCGGCCATCTCAATATCCTGAACCGGGCCCTGACGATGTTCGATGAAGTCGTCGTCGCCGTCGGTATCAACCAGGACAAACGCGGTTTCTTTACCATGGACCAGCGGATGGACATCATCCGCCAGGCTACCCGCGGCCTGGACGGCGTCAGCATCATCAAGTATGACAACCTGACGATCGATACCTGCCGGGAACTCGGCATCCGGCACATCGTGCGCGGCGTCCGCAACATGCTCGATTTCGAGAATGAGCGCGCCATCGCCGACGCCAACCGCCGGCTCGCCCCGGAAGTGGAGACCCTCATCATCCCGACGGCCCAGGAATTCGCCCACATTTCGTCTTCCGCCGTCCGGGACATCCTGAAGCACAAGGGAGACACCTCGCTCTTCCTCCCGGAGGGCGTCATCCTGCCCGAGCACTATGCGTAGGCTCCTGCTCATAGCCTGCTGCCTGCTGCTGGCCCTGGCGGGCCGCGCACAGGAACTGGACTCCCTGCAGCGGGCGGGGCTGGACAGCCGGCTCGACGCGTTCTTCGCCGCGCTGGAGAACGAATCCATTCCCGCCAAGAAGGCGGAAGCGGATTTCCTGGTCGGCAGCTGCACGACGGATGCGGTCCGGGACTATGTCGCCGTCCGGATCTATGACCATTACCTCAACTCCAAACGCATGGGGGACGAGGCGGTCGCCGTCCACATGACCGATGCGTGGTTTGCGCCGGGCAAGGCGCATTTCTCCAACGAAATCGACCTGATGGATGCCAAGATCTTTGCGGAATTCAACCGGGCGACGCTCTTGGGAGAAATGGCCCCGGCCCTGACGGCCCGGGACCCGGAAGACCAGGTCCTGACGCTGTTCGGCGGCGGGTCTTCCCGTTACCGGATCCTGTATTTCTATGATACCGGATGCGTGACCTGCAAGGTCGAGACGATGCAGCTCCGCGCCGCCTTCGCCCAGGAAGATTTCCCGGTGGATTTCATCGCGTTCTATACCGGTGACGATGCGGCGTCCTGGGAAACCTACCGCACGGAACAGCTGCGGTTCAAGGCTCCTTCGATCCGGATGGTCCATGCGTGGGACCCGACGTTCGAGTCGGATTTCCAATTGTTGTACGGCGTCCTTCAGACCCCCCGGGTCTTTCTGGTAGGCAAGGACGGGACCATCCTCGGACGCGGGCTGGATGCGGAGGCGCTCCTGCAGATGCTCCGCTCCCTGTTCCCGAAAATGACGTATGGGTCGGAAGAATCCGTCCGCCTGTATGACCGGGTCTTCTCCGCCCTGGAACCGGGCGTCACCGCCGGGGATGTCCGCGCCGTGGCAGACCATGTCGGCGACATCACGCTCGGCGAGCGGGACACCCTGCTGTACAAGCAGATGACCGGCGACCTGCTCCAGTACCTGTCCGGCAAGCGCGGGGAAGGATACAAGGAGGGACTCGCCTATGTGACGGACAGCCTGATCCTGGAGAAACCCGCTGTCTGGAACATGCCGGACGACACCCTGCAGGTCATCAGCCTGGCCCGGGTCATGAAAGACCTGCTGGACCGGACCCCGGTCGGCAGCCGCCTGCCGAAGATCCGGGTCCCCGGGACCTTGTACAAAGCCGGCGGGAGCCGTCCCGCCCGCCGTTCGCTCCGGAGCCTGAAACGGGCCTATCTTTTCTTTTATTCAGCGGGTTGCGGCACCTGCGAGGCCGACCGGTCTGCGCTGCCCGCCGCCCTGGCCGCCGATCCGCGCCGGAAGGCTTTCCTGGTCGACCAGGATGCCCTGATGGCATCGGATCCGGATCTGGCGGAGCGGCTGCTGGACACCTTCGACCTCTCCAGCCTGCCTCTCATCCTGGAGACAGACCGGAGCGGCCGGATCATCCGCCGGTATCTGAGCTTACAGCAATAAGCCCGCCCGGACTTCGGCGGCTTTCTCTTCTCCCCGCATCTTTTCAACGATGGCGAGGCCGAAATCGATGGCAAAAGCCGGGCCGCGCCCGGTGATGAGGTTGCCGTCGGTGACGGCAGGCGCCTTGACGTACTGGCCGCCCTTTTCGATGGGTGCAGCCTCGAATCCGTCATAGCAGGTGAACCGTTTTCCGGCGAGGGTCGGGAGCTGGGAAACGACCAGGCCCGGCGCCGCGCAGATGGCCGCCACGATGCCGCCTTCTGCGTAATGGTCCCGCATGAGGGTGATGAGATCTTCGTCTTCCGCCAGGTTCCGGGTGCCCGGCATGCCGCCCGGGAAGATCAGGGCGTCGCTCGGATCGAGTTCTTCGGTCTCGGAGCAGAAGATGCCGTAGGTCATGTCCGCGATGACCTGGATGTCATGCGAACCGGTGACGTGGAACTGGTCGGAGGTGGAGATCAGGTAGGCTTGGACGCCGCCCCTGCGGAGCACGTCGAGGGTGGCGAGGGCTTCGGTCTCTTCGAAACCGTCTGCCAGGAAAATGTAAGCGCAGTTCATGGGAAAATGAATATTTTGCCTAATAAAAAAATATCTCTAAATTTGCAGTCCGAATTTGAGGTATGGTGTAATGGCAGCACTAGGGATTTTGGTTCCCTCAGTCAGCGTTCGAATCGCTGTACCTCAACAGAAAGGGGATGACCTGCATGCGTTCTGGGTCATCCCCTTCGGTTTTTTACCCCCGGACTGCCTCTGCCGGGTGCGGACCCGTCTCTGCTTGCTACCGGCGGTTGGCGATGGAGATGTAATAGATCAGGGTGGCGACAGAGCCGATGGCAGCGATGAAATAGGTATACGCCGCCCATTTCAGGGCATCGACCGCCTGCGGGCGGGTCGATACATCCGTGATGCCGGCCGTCTGGAGCCACTCCACGGCCCGGGCGCTTGCATTGACTTCGACCGGGAGCGTGATGATGCTGAACAGGGTCGTCATCGCGAACAGGGCGATGCCGAGCCAGAGCAGTTGCGGGAAGATGTTGATGAAGATCACGCCGGCCAGCAGGACCCATTGGACCAGGCTGTTGGCGAAGGTGACGACCGGGACCAGCGCCGTCCGCATCTTCAGCGGCAGGTAGCCCTGCGCATGCTGGAGGACATGGCCGCATTCATGGGCGGCGACGGCTGCGGCCGCCACGCTGCGTCCGCTGTAGACTTCGCGGCTGAGATTGACCGTCTTGGTCTGCGGGTTGTAATGGTCCGTCAACCGTCCGGCGATCGATACGACCTGCACGTCGTAGATTCCGTTTTCATGCAGCATCCTCTCTGCCACCTCCGCGCCGGTGAGCCCGGACGGAAGGGCGACTTTGGAATATTTCGTGAACTTGCTCTGCAAGGTCTGCTGGACGATGAAACTTGCCACCATCACAGCGATCATGATCAACCAAATGTTCATAGTCAATAGATTTTACCGGGGCTTTCACAAAATGTGCGCCGTTTACAAAAATAAGAAATTCTGTCAGTAATCTCTGAAGTTTTTGGTAAATTTGCACTCGAATTGACATGCACATGTTCCGCGAAGACGATTTTTCCAGACTTGAACTCGACCTGAAAGGATGCCAGGCCAATTACCGGTATTTCCGTGGCCTGCTCGAACCGTCGACCAAGCTGCTGGTCCTGGTCAAGGCGAACGCCTATGGCCACGGTGCCGTCGAATTCGCCGCCATGATGCAGCAGGCCGGCGCCCAGTATCTGGCCGTGGCTTATCCGGTCGAAGGCATGGAACTGCGCCAGGCTGGTATCAGCCTGCCCATCCTCGTCTTGACGGCCGGGACGGATTTCTTTCCGGAGATCATCGACAACCGCCTCGAACCGGGGATCCCGAACCTTTCTTCCCTCCAGGCTTTCTGCGAGGTGCTTCGCGAGCGGGGGCTGCGTGACTGGCCGGTCCATATCAAACTGGACACGGGCATGCACCGGCTCGGTTTCATGTCGGCGGAACTGCCGGCCCTGCTGGATTTTCTGAAGGACTGCCCCTATGTGCGGGTCCAGTCCGTCTATTCCCACCTGGCCGCCGCCGAAGATCCGGCGGAAGACGCCTTCACGCTCGGCCAGATCCGGATGTTCCAGTCCAATGCGGATGCCGTCACGGCCTCTCTCGGCTACAAGCCCATGTACCACATCCTGAATTCCGCCGGGATCGAGCGGTTCCCGCAGTACCAGTTCGACATGGTCCGTCTCGGCATCGGGATCTACGGAATCAGCGCCTTGCCGGACGTCCGGCTCAAGGCGGTCGCTTCCCTGAAGTGCAAAGTGCTGCAGGTCAAGACGCTGACCCCTGAAGACGGGACGATCGGCTATGGTCGTTACGGCCATATCGCCCCGGAAGGGACGACGATTGCCACGATTCCGGTCGGTTACGCGGACGGCATCGACCGTCATCTCGGCCGCGGGCATGCGTCCTTCTCCGTCGGCGGGCACAGGGCTCCCACCATCGGCAATATCTGCATGGATATGTGCATGCTGGACGTGACGGGCCTGGATGTGCATGTCGGCGATACCGTCACCGTTTTCGGAGAGGATCCGACCGTCTCGGAACTGGCCGGCATCCTCGGAACGATTCCTTACGAAATCCTGACGTCCGTTCCGCGCCGCATCGAGCGCATCATCGTCCGCTAGACGCCGACGGCCCTGAGGATCCGGGAAAGCTGGTCCGTGCAGGATGTTCCGCGTTCCTTGCAGTCGACGCCGTCGAGGGTCGCCGCCGCCTGTGCGGCCGGCATGCCTTCCAGCAGGCGGCCGATGGCCTTGAGGTTGCCGTTGCAGCCGCGGGTGTACTGCAGGTTGCGGATCTTTCCGTCTGCAAGGTCGAAATCGATCTGCACGGAGCAGACCAGGCTGCTGGGACGGGCCGTGATGTGACGGACGCCGTTTTCCACGGTGTCGCTGAGGATGGTGAAATCGTTGCCGTTCATTTCCGTTTGCTTTCGAAGAATTCTTTCATCAGGGTTCCGCATTCTTCGCCGAGGACCCCGCCTTCCACGCCGGTCTTGGGGTGGTGGAGGGAAGGGGAGAAAAGCGAACTGCCCCGTTTGGGGTCGATGGCACCGTAGACGATGCGTCCGATCTGGGCCCAGTTGAGGGCGCCGGCGCACATGGGGCACGGCTCGACCGTGACATACAGCGTACAGTCGGGCAGGTATTTGCCGCCCATGGCTTCGGTGGCGGCGGTAATCGCGATCATTTCTGCGTGGGCGGTGGGATCATGCAGCCGTTCGGTCATGTTGTGGCCCCGGCCGATGATGCGGCCGCGGCAGGCAATGACCGCCCCGATGGGAATCTCTCCTTCCGCCAGGGCTTCCCGTGCTTCGCGCAGCGCCTCGCGCATCATTTGTTCATCATTCGGTATCATCGGGACAAAGGTACGGATTTTCCATGAAAGAAAGGAATTGTGATTTACTTTTGCACGATATGATACTTTTTTGACATTATTTTATATCTTTGCAGAAAGAACGCAAAGCCATGCCCAACCTCCTGACCGAAATAACCCCGCTGTCCGAGAAAGACTGTTTCTACATCGTCGAACGGCACAAGTCGGAATTCCTCTTCCCGTTGCACCGGCATCGGGATTTCGAGTTGAACTTCATCGAAAACGGACGGGGTGTGCGGCGGGTCGTCGGCGACAGCGTGGAGGAGATCGGGGATTTCGAACTGACGCTGGTCGCCGGGGAAGCCCTGGCCCACGCCTGGGAACAGGGCAGCTGCACGTCGCCGGACGTCCGGGAAATCACCATCCAGTTCGCCCCGGAACTGTTCTCTCCCGAACTGCTGGGAAAGAACCAGTTCTCCAACATCCGGAAAATGCTGGCCAAGGCGGAACTCGGGCTGACGTTTTCGTTGCGGACCATCATGAAAGTCTATCCGGCCCTGGATACGCTCTCCTCTCAGACAGAGCGGTTTGACCAGTTCCTTTCTTTCCTGCGGATCCTGAATGAACTGGCGCTGGCCGACGATACCCGGGTGCTGGCCAGCAGTTCCTTCTCCCACTTGGAGCAGAATACGGAAAGCCGCCGCATCCTCAAGGTCAAGCAATACATCGCCGACCATTACAGCGAGGAAATCCGCCTGGACGAACTGGCCGGTCTCGTCGGCATGTCCACTTCCGCCTTCTGCCGGTTCTTCAAGCTGCGGACCGGCCGGACCGTGATGGAGTACCTGATTGACATCCGGCTCGGCCATGCCGCGCGGCTGCTTGTCGACACGACCCAGACGATCTCCGAAATTTGTTATCAGTGCGGCTTCAACAACCTGTCGAATTTCAACCGTATCTTCAAGGCCCGCCGGGGATATACGCCCCGCGATTTCCGGACCCTATTCAAGAAAAACCGCATTTTTGTATAGGGTCAAAATCCTATCAGTTTTCGATATTATTGTATTTGTTCCTTGAACGGATCGTGCGTAATTTTGCATCATCCGTACAAGGCTCTTGTGCGCTTTGATTTAAAACGGTTTATGCTGGCCACATGATGAATCGATTGCTGAAAACTATTCTTTTTGCCGGAATGCTCGCCGCCGCTGTCTGCTGCGGCAGCCGGACCTCCGGTTCTTTCGTTTCCGTCCGTGACGGCATGTTCGTCCGCGACGGTTTGCCGCAGTACTATGTCGGTACCAATTTCTGGTACGGCGCCATCCTCGCGTCCGAAGGACGGGGCGGCGACCTGGACCGCCTGGGCCGGGAACTGGATTCCCTCCATGCCCTCGGTCTGGACAACCTGCGCATCCTGGTGGGCGGAGACGGCCCCGACGGCATCCCGACCCGGATCGAGCCGACGCTCCAGAAGGAGCCGGGCGTGTACAACGATACGATCTTCCGCGGCCTGGACCGCCTGCTGGTCGAGATGGGCAAGCGGGACATGAACGCCGTGCTGTATGTCAACAACTCCTGGGAATGGAGCGGCGGCTACGGCATGTATCTCGAGTGGGCCGGCGCAGGCAAGGCCCTGATTCCGGCGGAAGCCGGCTATGGTCCGTTCATGGAGCAGATGGCCCAGTATGCGACCAACCGGAAAGCCCAGGAACTTTTCGAGCAGCACCTGAAGACCGTCGTTTCCCGGACGAATTCCCTGACGGGCAAGCCGTACAGCGAGGATCCCGCCATTTTCTCCTGGCAGATCGGCAACGAGCCGCGCTGCTTCTCTTCCGATCCCGCCGTGCAGGATGCGTTCGCAGACTGGCTCGCGCGGGCGGCCCGGATCATCAAGGAGGCGGATCCGAACCACATGGTCTCCGTCGGCAGCGAAGGCTCCTGGGGCTGCGAAGGCAACATGGAATTATATGAACGCATCCACGCGTGCGCGGACATCGATTACCTGACCATGCATATCTGGCCTTACAACTGGAGCTGGGTCAGCGCGGACGGCCCGCAGTGGGGCATTGACAACGCCGAGGCCGAGACCCGCAAGTACATGGACGAGCACGTCGCCGTCGCGGAGCGGCTCGGCAAGCCCATCGTCCTCGAGGAGTTCGGTTTCCCGCGGGATGATTTCCGTTTCGAAAAAGGCACGCCGACGACCGGCCGCGACCGGTACTACCGTTTCGTCTTTGACCGGGTCATTGCTTCCGCCCATGCCTGCGGCCGCCTGGCCGGCGCGAATTTCTGGAGCTGGAGCGGTCTGGCCAAGCCCCGTCACGAACAGTGGCAGCGCGGCGACGATTATGCCGGCGATCCCGCCCAGGAGGCGCAGGGCCTGAATTCCGTCTTCCTGTCCGACCGGAGCACGCTGGACGTGATCCGCGAGGCGACGGGGAAACTGGCGGCGACGGCGTTCGCCGAGTCGGTCCCGGTCGACAACTGGATGTTCACGGCGGAGGACCAGAAGCCGCTCAAGGTGGTGGTCCGTCCGATGAACGGATTCCGCGGCAAGACGGCCGTTTCGGTCTCCGTCGCGACCGACAAGGGAGATGCCTTTGCGGAAAAGACCTTGACGGCGGACCTGCGCAAGGGCGCGGATACGCTGTATTTCCCGCTCGGACTCGAACCGGGTTTCTACCGCGTCGGACTCGGTCCCCAGGCTTCCGCCTGGAAAGACGCTGTCTTCAACATCGGCTGCGAGCCGGAGCAGATCGTCTCCCCGCAGGACAAGCAGCCGGATTTCGATGCGTTCTGGGCAGACAACCTCGCGCAGCTGGCGAAGGTCCCGATGCAGGCGAAGATGACCCTGATTCCGGAGCGCAGCAGTGCGGAACGGAACATGTACCGGGTCGACATGCGCTCTTTCGGCGGCAAGATGATCTCGGGCATCGTCCTGATTCCCAATAAGGAAGGAAAGTTCCCGGCCCGGATGTCCTACATGGGATACGGGGCGGATGTCTGGTATCCGGATCCTTCTTCCGAGCCTGACCTGGTCGATTTCACCCTCAGCGTCCGCGACCAGGGCCTGAACCGCACGCCTGGCCAGGGCTGGGTCCGGCAGGGTCTCGGCAGCAAGGAGGACTATTACTACAGGGGCGCTTTCATGGACTGCGTCCGGGCCATCGATTTCGTGGCATCCCTGCCGCAGGTTGATCCGGATCGCATCGTCGCCGAGGGCGGCAGCCAGGGCGGCGCGTTTACCCTTGTGGCCGCATCCCTGGACCACCGGCTGAAAGCCATCGCACCGTTCGTCCCGTTTCTTTCCGATTTTCCGGACTATTTCCGGGTCGCCGAATGGCCGGGCAATGAAATCCTTCCGGCAGCGAAGGAGGCCGGCATCGCCGACGCGGACCTGTACCGGACGCTCAGTTATTTCGATGTCAAGAATTTCACGGACCGGATCGAATGCCCTGTCCTGATGGGCTTCGGCCTGCAGGACCCGGTCTGCCCGCCGCATACCAATTTCGCCGGCTACAACATGATCCGGACCCCGAAGCAGTGGATCTGCTTCCCGTTCTCCGGACACCATGTCGAAGAGGAAGCCGGATGGTGGGAGGCGCGGAACAAATTCTTCCAACCGTATATCAATTAACTACATTATATATTAACAACTAATCTCAGTAGCATGAAAAAAACGCTATTTACATGTTTGCTGATGCTCCTTGCAGGAGCAGTGTCGCTGATGGCACAGACCCGTGTGACCGGTACGATTACCGACAACACGGGCGAAGGCGTCATCGGTGCCAGCGTCATCGAGAAAGGCACCACCAACGGTGCGATCGCCGATCTCGACGGTAAGTATGAGATCACGGTGCGGCCGGGTGCCACGCTGGTGTTCTCTTCAATCGGCTACAAGGAGCAGGAAATCGTGGTCGGCAACCAGACCGTCATCAACGTCCTGCTGCTTGAAGATACCGAACTGCTCGACGAGGTCGTCGTCGTCGGTTACGGTACCATGAAAAAGAGCGACCTTGCCGGCGCCTCCGTCTCCATGAAGGAAGACGCCATCAAGGGTTCCATCATCACCAACATCGACCAGTCCCTCCAGGGCCGTGCGGCCGGTGTCCAGGCAGTCCAGACCTCCGGTGCTCCGGGCTCCTCTTCCTCCATCCGCGTCCGTGGCCAGGCGACCATCAACGCCAACGCCGAACCGCTGTACGTCGTTGACGGCGTCATCATGCAGGGCGGCGGCCAG
>CADCRA010000083.1 GCA_902803715.1 uncultured Bacteroidia bacterium | reverse complement strand
CGGCAGGAACTTCGCCAGGTGCTCGGCCACACCGACCGGACCGGAGCCCGGACCGCCGCCGCCGTGCGGGGTGGAGAAGGTCTTGTGGAGATTCAGGTGCATGATGTCGAAGCCCATGTCGCCCGGACGGACCATGCCGAGAAGCGGGTTCATGTTCGCGCCGTCATAGTACAGCAGGCCGCCGCAGCCGTGGACGAGTTCCGCGATTTCGCGGATATCCTTCTCGAAGAGGCCGAGGGTGTTCGGGTTCGTCATCATGATGCCGGCGATGTCGTCGCCGAGCAGCGGTTTCAGCGCCTCGACATCGACGAGGCCCATTTCGTTGGACTTCACCTCGACGACATCCAGGCCGCAGACCGCGGCGCTGGCCGGGTTGGTGCCATGGGCGCTGTCCGGAACAATCACCTTCGTGCGTTTCAGGTCGCCACGGCTCATGTGGTACTGGCGCATGATCATCAGGCCGGTCAACTCGCCATGGGCGCCTGCGCAGGGCAGGAAGGTGAAATGCGCCATGCCGGTAATCGCAGCAAGAGCCTTGTCCATACCGTCATAGACTGCCTGGGCTCCGGCAACGGTCGAAGCCGGCTGCAACGGGTGCAGACCCTGGAAACCGGGCATGTTGGCGATCTCTTCGTTGATCTTTGGATTGTATTTCATGGTGCAGCTGCCGAGCGGATAGAAGCCCGTGTCCACACCGAAATTCATCTGGGAGAGGTTCGTGTAATGGCGGACCACATCGATCTCGCTGACCTGCGGGAGGTCCGGAGCGGTACCGCGGCGGAGTTCCGCCGGGAGTTCTTTCAGGCAACGGCCATATTTGTTTTCCGGAAGGGTGAATCCCCTCCTGCCTTCCTTCGAAAGTTCGAAAATAAGCTTGTCGTAGTATTTCATGGCTATACCTCCTTGACCAGGGCGACCAGGGCGTCGATCTCAGCCTTGGTGCGCTTTTCCGTTACACAGAAACTGACATATCCTTCCTCGGTCTGCAAAGCGGCGAAGAATCCGCCGTCCAGCAGTTTCTGCTGGAGTTTGTCGACCGGGACGAGCGGCTTGAGCACGAATTCCTTGAGGAACGGGGCGTCGAAGACTTCTTCGAACTTGCCGGTCTTCTGGAGTTCGTCATGCAGGTAATGCGCGCCGCCATAACTCAGGCAGTTGACTTTCTTGAGGCCGTCCGGTCCCATCAGGGAGGCGTACATGGTCACGAAGAGCGCCATGAGGCTCTCGTTGGAGCAGATGTTGCTGGTCGCTTTCTCGCGGCGGATGTGCTGCTCGCGGGCCTGGAGGGTCAGGACAAAGCAGCGGCGGCCTTCCGCATCCGTGGTCTGGCCGACGATACGGCCCGGCATCTTGCGGACATAATCCTTGCGGCAGGCCATGAAACCGACGTAAGGACCGCCGTAGCAAAGCGGAATGCCCAGCGGCTGGCCGTCACCGACCGCCACGTCGAAGTCCCACTCGCCCGGGGTCTTGATGACGGCAAGGGCGGACGGGTCGCAGTATTCGACCACGATGGCCTTCGCTTCATGGACCGCGTCGGCGAAGCCGGCATAATCCTCGATGATGCCATAGCGGTTGACGGCAGGCAGGATGACCCCGGCGACATCGCCGGCGGCCAGTTCCTTCCGGAGGCTCTCCAGACTGGTCCGTCCGTTGACCGTCTCGACATAGCCGAGTTCCGTTCCATGGAATTTGGAGTAGGTCTCGACGACCTTCAGGACGTTCGGGAGCAGGCCCTTGGAAAGAAGCACGCGGGTTTTCTTCTTGGTGCAGGCGATGGCCATGCGGACCGCCTCGGCGGCGGCCGTCGGACCGTCATACATGGAAGCATTGCTGATGTCCATGCCGGTCAGTTCGCAGATCATGCTCTGGTATTCGAAGATATAGCGGAGGGTACCCTGCGAGATTTCCGCCTGGTACGGCGTATAGGCCGTCAGGAACTCGCTGCGGGAAGTCAGATACGGAATCACGGCCGGAGTGTAGTGGTCATAGGCACCCGCGCCGACGAAGACCTTGAGTTTCGCGTCCTTGCTGTCCAGGTCCTGGAAGAAGTCGCGCACCTCCTGCTCGGACATGGCGTCCGGCAGGTCATACTCACCCTTGTACAGACAATCCGCCGGAACGTCGCTGTACAGCGCATCGAGGCTGTCAACCCCGATGCGCTCCAGCATCAGACGGATATCTTCCTCGGTATGAGGAAAATAAGAGAATGTCGCCATGGGCTTACTCGGTCATGTTCTTGTAGGCAGCGGCATCCATGAGGGCGTCGAGTTCCGCCTTGTCGCTCATTCGGACCTTGATGATCCAGTTCTCATAGGCGTCCTGGTTGATCAGTTCAGGCTCGTCCTCGAGGGCTTCATTGACCTCGACGACCTCGCCGCTGACGGGGCTGATCAGGTCGCTGGCAGCCTTGACGCTTTCGAGCGCACCGAAATCCTCACCGGCTTCGACCTCGTCTTCCACGTCCGGAAGATCGACATACGTAATATTGCCCATTTCTTTCTGTGCGAAATCAGAGACACCGACGACGGCGATATCGCCTTCAACCTTTACCCATTCGTGGGACTCGCTGTAGAGGAGTCCTTCAAGTACTTTGCTCATAGTTATCGAAGTTTGAATGTTTATGATTATTTCTTGTAATTGGTCTGATAGAAACGTTTCTTGACGACCTTGCCAGGGAAGGTCTTCTTGCGGATATGGATCCAGAGCGGGGTGTCCAGGGCGGCATACGCCTTGTCGACCAGGGCGAAACAGATGCTCTTGTCCAGGGAAATGCTGTGGTAGCCGGTGGTCACGATGCCGACCTCGGTGCCGTCTTCCAGTTCGACCGGATATCCGGCGCGCGGAATGGCCTTGTCCTCGATTTCGATGCCGACCAGCTTGCGGACGATGTTGCCGGCCTTCTGGTCCGCCAGGGCCTCCTTGCCGATGAACTCTTCCTTGTCCATCTTGCAGAACATGCCGAGTCCGGCCATGACCGGGGAGATGTCGGCGCTGAGTTCGTCACCGTACAGCGGCAGACCCGCCTCGAAACGCAGGGTGTCGCGGCAGCCCAGGCCGCAAGGGGTCACACCCGCCTCCAGCAGCTGCTTCCAGAAGAGGACCGTCTGCTCCGGGGTGGCATAGATCTCGAAACCGTCTTCGCCGGTGTAACCGGTACGGCTGACGATCACGCGCTTGCCGCCGACGGTGAAGTCGCGGTAGGTGTAGAAGGTCAGGTCGGCGGCTTCCTGCATGCCGAGGACGCTCACGAGGGTCTTCTCGGCGTCCGGTCCCTGGAGGGCGATCTGGCCCCAGTTGTCGGACTGGTTGTCGACGGTAACCGCATAGCCCTTGGCCTGCTCCTGCATCCAGGCATAGTCCTTGGCGATGTTGGCCGCATTGATGACGAGCAGGTAGCAGTCCGGGACGAACTCCTTGTATACCAGCAGGTCATCGACCGTACCGCCATCCGGGTACAGCATCATGCCGTAGAGGACCTGTCCGTCCTTCATCCCGCGGATGTCATTGGTAAAGATATGGTTCACGAACTTTTCCGCATCCGGACCGGTGATGAAGACTTCGCCCATGTGGGAGACGTCGAACATGCCGACATGGTGGCGGACGGCGTTGTGTTCATCCGTGATGTTGGTGTACTGGATCGGCATCATGAAGCCGGCGAACGGGCTCATCTTGGCGCCCAGGGCCACATGGCTGTCGTACAGAGGGGTGATCAGAAGTTTTTCTTCCATAATGATTCTAGTGTTATTAACAGTTGATACTTTGTATTCAGTCAAACCGGCCGTGCGGGCCGTAGGTCGCAGGATCGGCGTGATGGCGCCCGGCCAGGAACGCAGGATCCAGATAGGTCTGTTCGATCCGGTCGATTCCGGCCAGATCCTCCTCCGTCAGGGAAATCTCGTCGATCCCGCCGGACGGATTGCCGCAGAAACTCCGCAGAAGGCTGTCCTTGAACGCATCCAGCCCCATCGGACGTCCGATCCGTTCCAGTTCTTCGCGGACATTGGTGACCCGCTGCCGGACAGATGCGACGCCTTTGCTGGCGATTTTCTCCCGGGAAGGGGTGATCGCCCGCTCCAAGGCGTCGAAATCGGAATCATACAGCATGGTGCCGTGTACGATGCTGGCCTTCGGCAGCATCGTATAGGCGTTGCCGGATACCTTGCGCCCGCCTACGAGGATGTCGTTGCGGCCGGACTTCTCGGCATCCAGCCCGAGGCGGCGGAGCGCCAGGGCCAGCCGCTGGAGGAAGCGGTCGAACGTAAAGGCGACGGACGTCGAGTCGCAGACATAGGAGAGCATGACATTGCCCCGGTCCGCATACACGCAGCCGCCACCGCTCTTGCGGCGGAAGAAACGGACGTCATGGGCCCGGCACCATTCCACGTTGACTTCGGCTTCCATGTCCTGGTTGCGGCCGAAAATCACAGTGGGAGGAACCTGCCACATGAAAAAAGCCTCCCGCTCCCCGATTCCGGAGGCTGGCAGGAGGTCTTGGATATGGTGCGCCACATATTCCTCCATCGCCAGGTACCAGACCAGGCGGCGTTCTTCGGAATGAGGCAGCACGACGTGAATCATCAAACGTTGTTTCTATCCTGCAAATGTAGCAAAAAAGAATGCGATTTCAAGGGTTTTCATCGAATCTTCCAATCCGAAGGATTGAAGACGGCTTCGACATCGTCCTGGACACGGTCGTCCAGGTTGTAGAAAAGATCCATGCCGACCAGATCCTCCAGGTCATCCACGCTCATCGCGTACTCGGACAACGCCTGGGTTCCGGATTCGTTCGGGAAATAAAAGCCGATCGACACATAGTTCCCGTTCTTGCGGCGCGCCAGGAGGGCCTTGAAGAAACCGTCCGGAATGACGACCTGGTTGTCGCCGATCGTTCCGTACAGGTTGCGTCCGACGACCGGACCGCAGACGACCCAGATCCGCTTGTAATAGCGGGCCTCATAGCGGACCTGCTTTTCCAGGTCGTTCCAGACGCCGGAATTCAGGTTGTGGTTCTGCGGGCAGATGTTGGTCAGGTAGAAACATTCCTTCTGGACCTGGGAACTCCATTTCATGTCCCCCGAAGGGGCCATGTGGCCGCGGTCCCATCCCGATCCCCGGTAATCGCTGTCGTAGGCCTGGCGGCCCCTGACGGACGGATCCGGCTTGAATTCCTCCCGCCGGTCGAAATCGCCGTACAATTCGGAATCCAGCAGTTCGTACGCGACCCAGTTCGGGATCCGCATTTCCTCGTTGTAACTGAGGGTGTATCCCATGTGCTCGACAATCTGGTTGTTCTCCTTGTCAAGCAGGTACGGAATCTCCAGTCCCCGGAGCTGTTTGGATACGTCCTCCTGCCCCTCCCGGGCATTGCGGACATTCTCGGCGATGCCGCTGGCCGTCAGTTCCAGCCCGTCCCGCGCTCCGTCATGTTCCCGGTACCAGGTACCGGCCAGGACCAGGACGAGCAGCAGGACGAAGGCTGCGATGGAACTTTTCTTTTTCTCCATTACAGGGCCAGTCTGAAGCCGAAGGAACCCTTGACGTTGCTGGCAGGGATCTTCGAACGGTTGGAAACACGGCAGGCATTCCAAGGGCTGGCCGCACTGCCGCCGCGCATGACATGCCATTCACTCTTCTCAACCGGCTTGCCATATTCGCCGAAGCAATCCTGGCACCATTCCCAGACATTGCCGCTCATGTCGTAGATTCCCAGTTCATTGGCCTGGTAGCCACCCACTTTGACCGGCTTGCCCTTGTCCGTGTTCTTGGTATAGGCAGCGACGGAGCCGACGGTATTGCCACCGGCGAAACGATAGCCGCGGGAACGGTTGCCGCCGCGGGCGGCGAATTCCCACTCTTCCTCGGTGGGGAGGCGGAACTTGCGGCCCGTCAGCGCATTGAGTTTCAGGATGAACATCTGGGCGCCATACCAGGAGATGTTGACGACCGGACGCTCGGGCTGGCTGACATCGTTGCCGACGGGCAGGGATCCCATGACGGCCTGCCAGAGATCGGCGGTTACTTCGGTCTTGCCGATTTCGAAGCCCTGCACCGTCACTTCGTGGACGGGCTTTTCCGCGTCGTCGCCATAATCGGCCTGCTCGTCGGTCGCTCCCATGCGGAAGGTACCGCCTTCGACACCGACCATGTCAAAAGAGACGCCGGCGACCCGGATGGTTTCATTGGCGCTGACCTGCTCCCGGTCGGGCTGCTGGTCGACCACCGCCTTGACGACGGCATCCGGGCAGGATTTCCCGGTACGGACCGCCACGCGGAAGCCCAGCGCACCAGCCTTGCTATCCGGCTGGATGCCGCCGCGCTCAAGCGCGTCGCGGACGACACGGAGAGCCCCTTCTTCAGGGCCGGCGGGATTGACCGTCAATTCTTCCGGAACGGCGTCGGCAAAACGGTCGGCGCACCATTCCCGAAGGTTCTTGACCGGCACGAAAGCGCCTTCCGACGCGGCGAACTCCCACATGGCTTCCGTCGGAATGACGAACGGGACACCGGTCATCTTGGAAAGCTTCCCGGCGAATTTCTCGGCATCTTTCCAGGATACCCGGTCGACCGGCAGGTTGTCGCCGGTCGCGGAACTCGGATTGCTGCCCATGACCGCCGTCCAGAGCGCCTGGGTGACAGGCTCCGTCGAAATGGCATAGCCGTCCAACACGACCTGATGGATCGTCGGCGTACCCTTGATCATGCGGCCGTCGCTGCGAGTTCCCATGGCAAACGTTCCGCCAGGGAGTTCTTTCATATGCAAGGCAACGCCTTTTACATCATAACTTTCTTGAACGTCAGCGAAAGTGGCGCTTGCATTGTTGCCGCCCTTTCCGCCGCAAGCGGCCACCACCAGGGAAGCCGCCATCAACCAACATGCAAATCTAATTATTCTCATAGTTCCGTAAGGAATTTATCAATCAACTTACAAATATAATGAAAAGAGTTCGTGGAAACGACGGTTCGCGGCCGAATTGACGGAAAAATCTTCGTCACGGCCTCCCTTGGAGGCAGGCAGGGCGCCGCAGATGTCCACACCGCACAAATCCGGTCCGAGCGCCGCAGCAAAGGCGCAGAGCCAGTCCAGGGACATGGTCCCCTGGTCCCAGTCCGTCCGGGCGTCTTCGGGGCGGAGGACATCCTTGTCGACGGACAGGTAGAGCGCCCGCCCGGAACGGACCTTCCCGGCGAGCAGGACCGGATCCAGGCCCGGCAGCGCATCTTCCCCGACGATATGGACCCGGTCCGGAAAACCGCCGCACTCCCCTTTCAGTTCCGGACGGATGCCGACCAGCCAGACATCCCGGAGACAGGGATTGCTTTCCAGGGCGCTCCGCACCCAGCCGCCGCAACTGAGGATGTCGCCGAAAGCCGGAGGCTGCATGTCCGGATGGTGGTCGGCGACAACCAGGTCGAACGGCCTGTCGATCCGGTCCGTCCAGAGTTTTGAAGCATAGTGGTAATCCCCGCTGTCAATCCAATGGACCGTCCGGGTCGGGAAGGCGGAAAAGCGCTCCGCCAGGACTGCTTCCGCATCCGGATCGCAATAGCAGTTCGTGCCTTCCAGATCCCGGCAGTCCACGACCCTGCCGCCTGTCAGGACAGGCAGGTTTTCGGCCTCCAACACCCCGGAGAAATGGACGATGACGGGTTTTTCCTGCATGATACAACGTATTTCTTCGTATAAACGGCTTCCGGGTCAATACGACCCGGAAAGATAAATGAAACTGTTCTGGAACAGCGTATAAAACAAATTTGTTTTAGGCTATAACATTTTTGTTATAACCTAAATTCGGGGCTTACTGGGCCGCGATGGCTTCCAGATTGCGGGCGTTGACGATGTTCTTGCCCTCCGCCGTGTAGCAATACTGGATCAGGTCGGCATAGTGCTCTTCGACCTTGCCGCGCACGATCTTGGACGTGGAGTTGAGCATCTTGTTCGCGATGGTGAATTCCTCGTCGCAGATGCCGACGGCAGCCGGCAGCCAGCGCTCCGGGAAGAGACCTTCATGGCGGCCGCCCTTCTTGTAGGAATCGACCTCGGCCTGGAGGATTTCCAGCATGGCGCGGCGTCCTGCCTCGCTGTCCGGATCCAGTTCCTTCTTCTGGACTGCCTCTTTCAGCGCAGCCTTGTCCGGAACGATGAGGGCGATGCAGTAAGGATTCTGGTTGTTGTGCAGGACACAGGCATTGACATATTTCGATCCGTCGGTCAGGCTGTCTTCGAAACCTTCCGGCGAATACTTCTCACCGTCGGAAGAAATGAGCAGGCTCTTGAAGCGGCCCACGACATACAGGAACTCAGGATCTTCCGGGCAGATATAGCCCATGTCTCCGGTATGGAGCCAGCCGTCGATGATGGTATCGGCCGTCGCCTTGGGATTCTTCCAGTATCCGGCCATGACATTCTCGCCCCGGATGACGATCTCGCCGCGGGTTCCGTTCGGGACCTGGTTGCCATCCGCATCGAGGATGACGCAGTCCATCGGCTTGACCAGCCGGCCGGAAGAGCCGAAACGGGCATGACCGGCGGAATTGGAACAGATGATCGGAGTCGCCTCCGTCAGGCCGTATCCCTGGAACATCGGCATGCCGACCGCACAGAAGAAACGCTGCAGTTCGATGTCCAGCAGGGCGCCGCCGCCCACGAAGAACTTCATGCGGCCGCCGAAGCTTTCCCGGACATTCTTGAAGACCAGCTTGTCAAACAGGTCGACCAGCGGCTTGCGCCAGAAGGTGCCTCCTGTTCCGCGGTTGTAATATTCCTTATTGTACTTGATGGCATTGTCCAGGGCGAAATGGAAGAGTTTCTCCACCTTCGGTCCTTTTTTCTTGATGCCGTTCTCGATGTTCTTCTTGAAGTTGCGGGCCAGGGCCGGAACGGAAAGCATGGCATGCGGACGGGTTTCCGCGATGGCCGCCGGGACATTGCGCAGGGTCGCCAGGGCATTCTTGCCGATCGGGACGAAGGCGATGGACCCGCCGTAGAACATCATCGTATACATGCCGGCCACATGCGCGAAGCAATGGTCGAGCGGCAGGATGATCAGCATGACGTCGTTCTCGTCCAGGGTGATCACGGAGTTGCCCTGGGCCACGTTGGCGGTATAGTTGCGGTGGGTCAGCAGGATGCCCTTCGGATCGGCCGTCGTGCCGGACGTATAGGAGATGTTGGCGTAGTCGTCCGGACCGACCGAACGGTAACGGGCCTCGAACAGATCCCGGTGGTCCCGGAGGAACCGGTCTCCCATCTGCTGGACCTCCGACATCCGGATCTCCTTCTCTTCCAAGGATTTGAAATCAAATGCCGTATCGTCGAAGACAATGACCTTCTCGACAGCCGGGCATTCCGGCAGGATGGCACGGATCTTCGGCAGGTGGTTGCCGGACACCAGGATCCATTTGGACTCCGAATGGTTGATCCGGAATACCAGGTCCTTCCCTTCCCCGAGGTTCACGGAAAGCGGAACATCGGTCGCACCGGCGTACATGGCACCCAGTTCAGCCAGGATCCACATCGCCCGGCTTTCGGAAAGCAAGGCGATTTTGTCACCTTTTTCCAGGCCGAGGGCCATGAGACCGGCGCCGATGCGGTAAGCCTGCTCCCGGGTCTGTTCCTGGGTGATGGTCTGCCACTGGCCGCCGACCTTCTCGCGAAGGTAGACATGGTCGGCGAACTGCCGGGTATATTTTTCTACAAAATCAATGATGGTTGTTCTTTCTGCCATGACAAATTGGTTTTATCGTTCGTGCAAAGATAGGAAGAATCCGAAGAATCTTCATATATTTGTATGAATGATCCCGGCATTCCGGCATGCGGAAGCCGCATTTCCTGATCCCAGACCATGAAAAACAATGAATTTGACGTCATCATCATCGGCGGGGGCATCACCGGCGCCGGCACGCAGCGCGACTGCGCGATGCGGGGACTGCGGACGCTCCTGATCGAGCGGAGCGACATTGCCACCGGGGCGACGGGACGCAATCACGGCCTCCTCCATTCCGGTGCCCGCTACGCGGTCCATGATGGCGAATCCGCCCGGGAATGCATCCGGGAGAACCGGATTCTCCGGCACATCGCCGCCCATTGCGTGGAAGAGACGGAGGGACTGTTCATTTCCCTCCCCGAAGATGATCCTTCCTATCAGCAGACTTTCATCAGCCGTTGCCTGGAAGCCGGCATCGAGGCCCGCGCCATCGACCCGGCCGAAGCCATCCGGATAGAACCTTCCGTCAATCCCGCCCTGACCGGCGCCGTCGTCGTCCCGGACGGCAGCGTGGACCCGTTCCGGCTCTGTGCCGCCAACATGCTCGATTCCAAACTGCGCGGCGGGCAGGTGGTCCTCTATACGGAAGTGACCGGTTTCGTCCGGGAAGGCGACGCCATCACCGGCGTCCGGACACGGAACGTACAGACCGGCGAGGAACGCACCTACTATGCTCCCGTCACCGTCAATGCCGCCGGCATCTGGGGACAGAAGATGGCGGACCTGGCCGGCGTGCCGCTCCGGATGTTCCCGGCGAAAGGCTCCCTGCTGGTCTTTGCCCACCGGATCAACAACGTCGTCCTCAACCGCTGCCGGAAGCCGTCCAACGCCGATATCCTCGTGCCGGGCGACACCGTCTGCGTCATCGGAACCACCTCGACCCGCATTCCCTTCGAGGAGTGCGACCATGTCGCCGTGACCCCGGATGAAGTCAACCTGCTGATCTCCGAGGGTGCGAAACTCGCCCCCAGCCTCGCCTCCACGCGCATCCTGCGGGCCTATGCCGGCGTCCGGCCGTTGGTCAGCGCAGACAACGATCCTTCCGGACGCAACATCTCCCGCGGCATCGTCTGCCTCGACCACGAGCAGCGGGACGGACTGAAAGGATTTGTTACGATCACCGGCGGCAAACTCATGACATACAGACTGATGGCAGAAATGGCAACAGACGTGGTATGCCGCAAGCTGGGAGTGGAACGGTCCTGCGAAACCGCCAGCACGCCCCTGCCCGGATCGGAAGGGAAATCCTTGCGGGACGTCGCCGAGAAGATCTGGGAAAACCCGACCACCGCCCAGAAGGCCATGACCGGCCGGCTGGGCAGCAACGCCGCCCGCCTCAAGACAGAAGACCGGTATGACCAGGCGCTCGTTTGCGAATGCGAAGAAGTGACGGCCGGCGAGATCGAGTCCGCCATCGAACGGCTGGACATCACGACGCTGACCGACCTGCGCCGGCGGACCCGGCTTGGCATGGGTACCTGCCAGGGGCAGTTGTGTACCTGTCGTGCGGCCCATCTGCTTGCCGTTGCCCGCGGCTGCGCTCAGAAGGAACGGGAAGACATGCGGGATTTCCTTTCGGAACGGTGGAAAGGCTGCCTGCCCATCGGCTGGGGCGACACCCTGCGGGAAGCGGAATATACGCAATGGGTCTATAAACACGTCCTCGGCCTATGAAATTCGATACCGTCATCATCGGCGGCGGCCTGGCCGGCCTGACAGCCGGCATCTGCCTCCAGAAAGCCCGGCGCACGACCGCGGTCATCAGTACCGGTCAGAGCGCCCTCCATTTCTTTTCCGGGGCCTTCGAGACCTTGGGAAACGACGCCAGGACCATCGAACTGTTCGGCGAAGCGGGCATCCGCCTGCATTACCGGGAGGGATGGCGCCTGATGCCGCTGGGGTCCTTCCGGGAAGCCACCCTCTCCCTGGAAGACATCCGCTTCTTCGAAGAACGGAAAGTCGGACGCAAAGCACTGATCCTCAACTTCCTCGGTTATTCGGATTTCTTTCCGGAGTTCATCGCCGAAGGCCTGCGGAGCACCGGGACGGCCTGCCGGACCGGCATCCTGCGCATTCCCGAAGTCGAGGTCCTGCGCCTCTCCCCCAGCGAGGTCCGTTCCGTCCACATCGCCCGTGCCATGGACAAGGTCTGGGAAAAGGTCGTCCAGGAGATCCGGCTGCTGCACAGGGACGAGGACGTCATCATCCTGCCGCAGGTGTTCGGACTGTCGGATCCGACCGTCCCCGGACAGCTGCAAGGCGCCGTGCCCGCCAAGGTCATTTTTGCCGGCACGCTTCCGCCTTCCGTACCGGGCATCCGTACCCAATGGCAGCTCCGCCGCCGGTACGAAGTCCTCGGCGGCACCTTCCTGCTGGGCGATGAAGCCCGGGAGGCCGTTTTCGACGGACCCGTCCTGAAGCAAATCCTGACGCGCAACCTGGGAGCCCATCCGCTCGAAGCGGACCATTTCATCCTGGCCTCCGGATCCTTCTTCTCGAAAGGCCTCTCTTCCAGCCCCACGGGCATCCGGGAACCGCTTTTCGGCTTGGATGTCAGCGCTTCCTCCGACCGGAATGCATGGTATGATGCCGATTTCCATGCAGACCAGCCTTATATGGGATTCGGCGTCCTTACCGACAGCAGGCTGCATGCCCTGAAAGACGGCCGACCGCTCCCCAACCTTTTCGCCGCCGGTTCCATCCTCGGCGCGACCCGGCCGGAACTGGGCTCCGGCGCCGGGCTCGCCATCCGTTCCGCCTTTGCCATCACCGACTTCCTGACCGCCTGATACCATGACCCTGCAAGCCTATACGCAAAGCGCCCACAATTTCGAGGAGTGCATGAAATGCACCATCTGCACGGCCTACTGTCCCGTCCTGCAGGTCAATCCCCTGTATCCCGGGCCCAAGCAGGCCGGTCCCGACGGGGAACGGCTCCGACTCAAAGACCCGTTCTTCTTCAACCAGGCGCTGAAATACTGCATGAACTGCAAGCGCTGCGAGGTCGCCTGCCCGTCCGGCGTCCAGGTCGCCGACCTGATCCAGGCAGCCCGCATCCGATATGACCATACGCCTCCGCGATTCCGGGACCGCATCCTCGCCTCCACCGACCTGATGGGGACCCTGGCCCGGCCTTTCGCTCCCCTCGTCAACGGCGTGACGTCCCTGGCCCTGACGCGGAAAACCCTGGATGCCACCCTCGGCATCGACCACCGCCGGGTCTTCCCGAAATACAGCGGACGCAGTTTCGAGAGCTGGCTCAGGCACCATGCCCGGGAACAGGCCGCCTATTCCCGGCAAGTCGCCTATTTCCACGGTTGCTATGTCAATTACAACTACCCGCAACTGGGAAAAGACCTGGTCAAGGTCCTCAACGCCCTGGGCATCGGCGTCCAACTCCTCGACAAGGAGAAATGCTGCGGTGTCGCCATGATCGCGAACGGGATGTCCTCCCAAGCCGCCAGGAACGCCGCAGTCAATCTCGGCGCCCTCCGGAAAGCGACCGGCCGGGGCCTGCCCGTCATCGCGACCTCTTCCACCTGCACCTTTACCATCCGGGATGAGTATCCCGCCCTGCTGGGGCTGGACAATGGCGATGTCCGGGAGAACCTGCTGCTGGCGACCCGCTTCATCCTGGAACGGATCGACGAGGGGGCGCACCTCCGTTTCAAGCCGGATTTCCACCTGAAGATCGCCTATCACGTTCCCTGCCACCTGGAGAAACTGGGCTGGGGCATCTTCTCGGAAAGGCTGCTGCGGATGATTCCCGGCGTCGAATGCACCCTGCTGGACTCCGCCTGCTGTGGCATGGCGGGAACCTATGGCTTCAAGAAAGAGTATTACGCGTATTCCCAGGAAATCGGGCGGCCGCTGTTCGAACAGATCCGCCGCGAAGCACCGGATGCGGTCGCCTGCGACTGCGAGACCTGCAAATGGCAGATCGAGATGAGTACCGGCTACCCGGTCCTCCATCCCGTATCCATCCTGGCCGCCGCACTGGAAGACTGAACCATGGAGACACCCCTGCATACGGAACGCCATCCCTTCGAACCCTTCCTTCCCCGGGAAGCCTGCATCCTGTTCCTCGGAAGTTTCCCGCCCCAGCCCAAACGCTGGAGCATGGACTTCTACTACCCCAACTGGATCAACGATTTCTGGCGGATCTGCGGTCTGCTGTTCTACGGATCACGCAACTGGTTCGAAGTCTCCGGCGAGAAACGCTTCGACAAGGAAAGGATCATGGCTTTCTGCACCGAGAAGGGCTTTGCCATGTTCGACACCGCCACGGAAATCAGACGCCTGCAGGACAACGCCTCCGACAAGTTCCTGGAAGTGGTCACGCCGACGGACATTCCGGCCCTGCTGCAGCAGATTCCTGCCTGCCGGGCCCTGGTCACCACCGGCCACAAAGCGACAGACGTACTGGTGGAAACCTACGGATGCGAAGAGCCGCAAATCGGTTATTATTCGGAAGTTGTAATCGCCGGCCGGAAGTATCGCTTCTATCGGATGCCCTCCACGTCCCGGGCCTATCCGCTGGCGCTGGAAAAGAAAGCGGCCCTGTATGCCATCCTCTTCCGGGATCTCGGCCTGCTATAGCCGGCAGATATGCCGCTCGACCGGCTTGGTGCCGTCGGACACTTCGAAACAGTCCGTCCCGTCAGGCAGCCGGACCCGCGCGAACGTCCAGGTCCGGTGCTCCCGGACCGCCTGCTTGGCGGCCGCCAGCGCTTTCTCGCCGTCCGGATAGGAAAAGACCAGGATGTCCGGGTCTCTCTCCGCCGTCAGGTTGCTTCCTTTCCGTTCATACGCCAGCATCCGGGCGTCTTCTTTCCGGGACTGCTGCTCGTCATAGGCCCGGTCCCACTCCCGGTAATACTCCATTTTCGGATCTTCGAACAGGGACAGTTGCTCGAAGCTTTCGTGAGTCAGCCGGGAGACCCCCATCCCGACCTGCCGGATCGGCGTCACCTTGTCCCAGACTTCAACCAGCATCCGGCGCGCCTCGTTGAGAATCAGGGCCGTGATATCCGTCGGCTGGGTCAGGGTGCACTGCCGCTGGGCCACGGAGAAATCCCGATACTTGATGAACATCGACACGCAGGAAGCGCGGAAGGCGTCCCGGCGAATCCGGTGCGCGACGATGCAGGCCACGTTGAACAGCGCCCGGTCGATGTCCCTGGGATCGGACAGGTCGCGGGAGAAAGTCCGTTCCGCGCTGTAACTCTTCGCTTCCTGCGTTTCGGTCTCCACCGGCGAGTCGTCGATGCCGTTGGCATTGTCATGCAACTGGCGGGCGAACTTCGTCCCCACCAGCCGGGAGAGGGGTCCGATGCCCAGTTTCGCCAGGTCACCGATGGTTCCGATTCCGTAGGCGACCAGCCGTTCTTCCGTTTTCTTGCCGACCCACAGCAGGTCCCGGACGCCCAGGGGCCACATTTTGGACGGGATTTCTTCTTTCCACAGCGTATGGACCTTGTCTGGCTTCTCGAAATCGGAGGCCATCTTGGCCAGCAGTTTGTTGGGGCCGATGCCGACGTTGACCGTAAACCCCAGTTCCCGGCGCACCCGGTCCTTGAGTTCCGTCGCCACGGCGACCGGATCCCGCCGGCCGATCCGGCCGGTCATGTCCAGGAAGCATTCGTCGATGGAAAACTGCTGCAAAACGGGAGAATAACTCCGGCAAATGGCGATGAAACCCTCCGAACACTGCTTGTACCAACCCCAGTCGCCGCGGACGATGACCAGGTCCGGGCAGATCCGCAAGGCCATGGATACCGGCTGCGCCGTCTTGATGCCCAGTTTCTTGGCGGGAAGCGAGGCGGCCGTGATGATGCTGCGCCGGTCGGTGGGATCCCCCGAGACGACGGAAGGGATCCGGCGGATATCCTGGCCGCCGGACATGACCATCTTCACCGCCGTCCAACTGAGGAATGCGGAGTTGACATCGATGTGGAAGATGGTCCTGCCGGGACTCATTGCCGGTCTTTCGTATCGATGCAGATGGTTACGGGACCGTCGTTCACCAGCGCGACCTGCATGTCCGCCCCGAACGTACCTGTCTGGACGGGACGGCCGACGGCGTCGGACAAAACGGCGCAGAACGCCTCGTACAAGGGAATGGCGATTTCATGGCCGGCCGCCTTGATGTATGCCGGGCGGTTGCCTTTCTTCGTGGAAGCCATCAGGGTAAACTGGCTGACTACCAGCACTTCCCCACCGACATCCACGACACTCCGGTTCATCACCCCGTTGTCGTCGTCGAAAATCCGCAGTCCCGCGATCTTCCCGCTCAGCCATGCGATGTCCGTCCGGTCATCGTCGTGACCGATGCCCAGCAGGACCAGCAGACCCGGTCCGATGGCGGACTTGACGCTGCCGCCGATGCTGACGGAGGCCTCCGTCACCCGTTGTATCACTGCTCTCATATCGTGTAGATAACCTTTTGTAAAGATAGCAAAACCCCCGGAAAAGACATAAAAAAAGCCCCGGTTTTCCGGGGCTTGTCTGGATGACTGGACTTGAACCAGCGACCTCCTGGTCCCTAACCAGGTGCGCTACCAACTGCGCTACATCCAGAAAAAGGACGATTTTTTCAAATCGTCCTGCAAAGTTAATCAATATTCTGATGATTCCAAACCTTTGTATCGGAACATTTGATCAAGACATATTGATTTCCGACCGAAATCCGGAAATCACCGGCTTCCAGCCGCCATTTTCCATCCTGTCCCACAAAGGCCAGGTCCGATGCCGGGATACTCAGTTCCACGACCTTGCTCTCCCCCGGTTCCAAGGAAATCTTGTCGAAGGCACGCAGCCGGCGGTTGTCCGGCACCATGCTGGCGACCAGGTCGCTGGAATACAGAAGGACGGCTTCCTTGCCGGCGCGGTCGCCCGTATTCTTCACGGTCACCTTGAATGTCAGCATATCGTCCGGACGGAAGGTCGCGGCAGCCTGGGGCGCCTCGACGGCAACCGTCTCCTGCTGCTGGCCGTAAGCCTGGGCCAGGGCCTTCTTCTCCTCATCCGTCAGTTCCTCCCCGTCGGAGTACTTCTTGATCAGGGCATTCAGGTCGAAACTGCCGGCGACTCCGGAAGCCTGTCCGGCGATTTCCGCACCGGTCCCGGGATCGACGACCTTCAGGTCGCTGTAAGCGAAGGTGGTATAACTGAGACCGTGGCCGAATTCCCACTGCACATCCATCTTGGCATCGTAGTTATAGGCGCCGGCCATCGTCGAGACATTCTCGGAGACCTTATAATCATAGGTATGGAGGGCGTTGATGTACTTCGGATAGGTAATCGGCATCTTCGCGCTGAAGTTGGCGTCGCCGGCGAGCAGTTCCGCCAGGGCGTCTCCGCCATAGTTGGACGGCAGGAAGACATCCACGACAGCGGCAGCCAGCGGCTCGATGTCATTGATGATGCGCGGGCGGCCTTCGTTGAGCACGAGGATGACCGGTTTGCCGGTCGCGGCAAGGGCCTTGACGAGATTCTTCTGGTTCTCGGAGAGGTTCAGGTCGTTCATGTTGCCCGGCGTCTCGCAGTAACTGTTCTCGCCGATGCAGGCGACGATGACATCGGACAGGAAAGCGGCTCCGGCGGCCAGCAGGATGCCGGATGCGTCTTCGGCCTGCCAGTCGCTGCCCGGTTTGTAGGTCACGCCCGGGACATAGCGGACATTGGCGGCACCGAACTTCGCGGAGAGGGCCTCATAGATCGTATTGGCCTGGGCGAATTCCTTGGTGTCGGAGCCCTGCCAGGTATAAGACCATCCGCCGTTGAGCGTACGCATGGAGTCGCCGTTCGGACCGGTGACGAGGATACGGGTACCCGGCTTCAGCGGCAGGATGCCGCCCTCATTCTTCAGGAGGACTTCCGACTCGATGGCGGCGGCGAGGGCCTGTTTCTTGAAATCTTCCCGTCCCATCTCGAAGACGGAGGTATCCCAGACCGGATGCTCGAACAGGTCCAGGCGGTATTTCAGACGGAGGACGCGGCGGACGGCGTCATCGATGCGGGACATCGGGATCAGGCCGCGGTCGATCGCCGTCTTCAGGTCGGTGCAGCAATTGACGTCATACGGGTCCATGATCATGTCGATACCGGCGTTGACGGCGAGCGCGAGGGCTTCGACCTTGTCGGCGGCGACATGTTCACGGGTATAGAGGTTGTTGACATCCGCCCAGTCGGTCACGATCATGCCGTCCCAGTTGAGTCCTTCCTTGAGCCAGCCGGTCAGAAGTTCACGGTTGGCATGGACGGGCACGCCGTTGATGGAGGCGGAATTGACCATCACGCTGAGGGCGCCGGCACGGATGCTCTCCTTGAACGGCGCAAAATACCGCTCGCGAAGTTCCTGGACGGAAGTATAGGCCGGTGTGCGGTCCTTGCCGGTATGCGGGATGCCGTAAGCCATGTAATGCTTGGCGCAGGCGGCCACCTTGTCATTCGGAATATGGTTCGGGTCCGTTCCCTGGTCGGCGATGGTGATTTCGCTGGCCATTTCGGCGGACAGGTACGCGTCTTCGCCCCAACTTTCCCAGCCGCGGGACCAGCGGGCGTCACGGCCGAGGTCCATGACCGGGGAGAAGACCCACGGGGTCATGGAAGCGCGGGTCTCGTAAGCCAGCGCGTTGCCCATGTTCCGGGCGTTCTCACGGTTGAAGGACGCGGCGATGTTGATCTCCTGCGGGAAGAAAACGGCATCGGACAGGTAGGTGGCGCCATGGATCTGGTCCAGGCCGTAAATGCACGGGATTCCGATCTGTTCCATCGACACTTCCTGGAAACGGCGCACGACACGGGCGGTATGGACGGCCGTCTGGGCGCGTCCGGCGATGACATTGAGAATCGATCCGACCTTGTATTCGCCGATGACTTTCTGCAGCTTCGCCTCGTCGACTTCCGTTCCGTCCATGACCTGGTCGATCGTAATCTGCACCATCTGGCCGACTTTTTCGTCCAGGGTCATTTTCTTCAGGAGGGTTTCAATGTTCGCTTCGATGGTTTTGTCTTGCGGGATGGCAGGAGTCGGGTAAGCGCCGTCGCTTTCCGAAGCGCGCCCGCATCCGGCGAGCATGGCGGCGGAGGCCATTCCGTACAGGATCGGTTTCATGAAAGATTTCATACAGTCTGGTTTAATAAAAAAGGCTGGCCGAAAAGACCAGCCTGACATTCAGCATATAAGATTAGTACGTGACGACACCCGGGAGTTCTTTCGCCTGGTCGATCATCTTCTGGAGTTCACCGGCGGTCGGGACTCTCTTGGTACGATGTTCCTTCTCGTTGACCTCGAGCATGGTCTTCTCCAGGTTCTCGGCATTGCGGCGGGCAAGTTCCTTGACGGTGTCGACGCCGGCGGCTTCGAGGAGTTCGGAGAACTGAGGGCCGATACCCTTGACACGGAAGAGATCAGCGTGGTTGACCCAGGTGAGGATGAGGTCGTGGCGGATGCCGGTCGTTTCTTCCAGTTCCTTGCGGCCCTGCGGGGTCTTGCCCTTTTCAAGAAGCTGCGGGACAGTCTCGATACCGACTGCGACCAATTTTTCAGCATAGACAGGACCAATGCCCTGGATGTCGATAATCTTGTAAGCCATAGTGTTTATGAATTAAGGGGGTTAAACAATTCTACAGTTGGTATTTACTTCGACATCAAATATAAGAATTTTTTTTTACAAACAAGTTTTATTTTCTCAAAATTTGCTTATTTCAAGAAAAAGTGCGAAATTTGCCAACCCAAAATACAGGGGCGTAGCTCAGCTGGTTTAGAGCGCTTCAGTCACATTGAAGAGGTCATCGGTTCGAATCCGATCGTCCCTACTGAAAAAGGAGAGTCGATGACTCTCCTTTTTCAGTAGGGACCATTTCCCACCCCCCGCTGCTTCGCAGTTGCCCCCGAGGGAAGCATGATCGCCAGGGCGAGAAGGTAATGATTATCTTTTTCAGAGATTTCTCGACTTCGCCCGAAATGACATATTACTTTTTTACGAACTCTACCCTGCGGTTCTTGGCGCGGCCTTCGTCCGTGCTGTTAGAGGCGATGGGCTGGTGGGAGCCCT
>CADCRA010000082.1 GCA_902803715.1 uncultured Bacteroidia bacterium | reverse complement strand
TTCCTCAACGAGCAGGGCAAGATCCTCCCGCGCCGCATCACCGGTACTTCCCTGAAGTTCCAGCGCAAGGTCGCCCAGGCCGTCAAGAGAGCCCGCTCCCTCGCCCTTCTCCCGTATGTTACTGACCTTCTTAAATAATAGGAGATAGCCTTATGCAGATTATTTTGAAGAAAGATGTGGCCAACCTCGGTCACGCTGACGATGTGGTAACCGTCAAGACCGGTTACGCCATGAACTACCTGATCCCGCAGGGATTCGCGGTAGCCGCTACTCCTTCCGCCCTCAAGATGCACGCCGAGACGATCCGTCAGCGCGCCCACAAGGAGGCCAAGAAGATCGCCGATGCCGAGGCTCTCGCAGCCAGCATCAACTCCGTCCTCGTCAAGGTGGCCGCCAAGGTCAGCGAGAACGGCAAGATCTACGGTTCCATCACCACCGCCCAGCTTGCTGAGGCCCTCGCCGGTGCCGGTATCGAGGTCGACAAGAAAGACATCACCATCCTCGCCGAAGACGTCAAGGAACTTGGTATCTACGACGCTGAGGTGAAGTGCTACAAGGCTGTCAAGGGCGCCTTCAAGTTCGAAGTCGTCGCTGAAGAGAACTAAGCCTATCCGCACGGAATAAGAAAGCCGCGGTCCTCTGCAAGGGCCGCGGCTTTTCCGTTATGGTCCGAGTGGGTTACTTTTCTTCCGACTCCTCCTGCTGCTTCGCGCGTTCTTCCTGGGCCTGGACATCGTCGCCATGGGCATCCTGGTACTTGAAGCGGCGGATCTTCTGGGTCGCGGTCTTCTCGAACGGGTCTTTCATCGCCTCGACTTCGCCGACCTTGGACTGCTTGCTGACATGCTTGTTGACGAAATCCAGCACAGCCTTCTTGCGGGCCTCCAGTTTCTCGAAGAACTCGTCCTCGTAGGCCTGGTCCCAATCCAGGATCTTGTCGTCGAACTTGACCAGGGCGACCAGCTTGCCGTCCCGCTCCATGACCAGGGACTCGTTGACGCCTTCGACGGAGTTGATGACCTGTTCGATCTCCTCCGGGTAGATGTTCTCGCCGGAAGCGCCGACGATCATGTTGCCCAGCCGTCCCTTGATGTAGTACCGTCCCTTCTCGTCGACGCTGGCCAGGTCATGCGTCCGGAACCATCCGTCGTCGGACAGGACGCTCCGCGTCCGCTCCGGATCCTTGTAATAGCCCAGCATGACATTGTCGCCGCGGGCGATGATCTCGCCCTGGCCCGTCGCCGGATCGACATTCTGCAGTTTGACCTCGACATTCCATGCCGGAACGCCGCAGGAACCCACGACCGTCTTGCCGACGCAGGCATTCGTGATCAGCGGCGCCGTCTCCGTCAGGCCGTAACCGATGGCATACGGGAAATGCGCCTTCTTGAGAAACTCCTCGACGACGGGATCCAACTTCGATCCGCCGATGCCGAAGAACTTCAGCCGGCCGCCGAAACTCTTGTAGAGGCGGCTGCCGACCAGCCGGTACAGCAGGCCGGGCATGTGGGTCTTCATCCAGGAAAGGACGCGGCTCTTCTCGATCGTCGGGACCACGCTGGTCTTGTAAACCTTTTCGATGATCAGCGGAACGGCGCACATGATGGCCGGCCGCACCTTCTTCATCGCCGCCACCAGGATCGACGGGGTCGGCGGCTTCTGGATATAATATACGCAGGCGCCGATATAGAACGGATACAGCACGCCGAACGCCATCTCATACGTATGGGACATCGGCAGGATGCTCATCCAGCGGTCCCGCTTGGTCGCCGGCTGCGCATTGAGCGCGGCGATGACGTTGTGACAGAGATTGCGGTGGCTCAGCATGACCCCCTTGGCGTTGCCGGAGGTGCCGGAGGTGTAGATGATCGCGGCCAGGTCGTCCGGCTGCGGCTCGCGCACCCAGCCTTCGCAGGTAAACGCCTCCTCGTCCTTCTTGATCATTTCGAAGGTCTCGATGTCGAACACGAGGGTCAGCCGGTCCATGCATTCCTTGCTGACTTTCGGGAGCAAGCGCTTGGAAACGAACAGCACCTTCGTTCCCGAATGGGTCAGGATATTGGTCACTTCATGTTCCGAGGAATCCGGCAGGATCGGAACGATGACACGCCGGAACGGGGTCGTCGAGAAAAACGCGACCGTCCAGTTCGGCATGTTCTGGGAAAGGATCGCCACCTTGTCGCCGGCGCTGACCCCGAATCGGGACATCCGGTGGGACAGGTCCAGGCAGCGGTTGCGGAAGGAAGCATAGGTGTATTCCTGTCCGCCGTCGATGAAAGCGGACATCTTCCGCTTGGAGTGCTTCAGCGTAGCATAGTCGAACAGCTTCGCCAGCGTGGCGATGCCGTTCTCCTTGTTCGTCAGTCTCCGGTTGTTCATGGCTTGCTAGTGGGTGATGTAGCCTTTCGGGTTCTTTCCCTTCAGATGCAGGGTTTCATACTCCTGTTGGATCCGTTCCGTATCGGCACGGGCGTCATCCGTCAATTCAACCTTCTTCCAGACACCGACATGCTTGGTGCCCCAGTCGAAGTAGCAGAGATACACCGGAATCCCGGCAGCTTTGGCAATGGTATGGTAACCGGTTTTCCACCGGCGGATCGGCTTCCGGGTCCCTTCCGGGGCGATGGCCAGCGTAAATTCCTCCCGCTCTTCCATGGCCGAGATGATGCTCTTGACGAGGGTCGTGGCATTCGTCCGGTCGGTCGGGATGCCGCCCATGGCCCGGACGATATATCCCAGTGGCCAGAAGAACAACTCTTTCTTGACCATGCAATAGGCTTTCTTATCCGGGAAGCGGGCATAGAACAGGTACGCAACCACAAAGTCCCAGATGGAAGTGTGCGGCACTCCCAGCAGGATGCATTTCTTGTCCGGTGCAGGACCGCTGTCGCAGGTCCAGCCGAAAACCCGGAGCAGCCAGGCGCAAAACTTAGCCCACATGACGATCAGAAATTAACGTCCTCAAGTTCTTTCTCGGTCTTGAGGTTACCGGTGATGAAACGCTGGCGTTCGATGGTGTTGGTGCCCATGTAGAACTCCATGATCTTTTCGATGGACTCCTCGTCGGACAGCTTGACCGGATCCAGCCGCATGCCCTCTCCGATAAAATCCACGAATTCGTCGGAAGAAATCTCGCCGAGGCCTTTGAAGCGGGTGATCTCCACGCCGGTCTTCAGCGCCTTGATGGCCGCCTCCTTCTCTTCGATGGAGTAGCAGTAGCGGGTCTCCTTCTTGTTGCGGACGCGGAACAGCGGGGTCTGGAGGATATGGACATGCTCCCGGCGGATCAGGTCGGGGTAGTACTTCATGAAGAAGGTCAGGACCAGCATGCGGATGTGCATGCCGTCGTCATCGGCATCGGTGGCGACGATGATGTTGTTGTAGCGGAGGTTGTCGAGGTCCTCCTCCACGCCCAGGGCGGATACGAGCAGGTTCAGCTCCTCGTTTTCGGCGACCTTGCGGCGGCTCTCCTTGTAGCAGTTGATCGGCTTGCCGCGGAGGCTGAAGACGGCCTGGCAGTTGGCGTTGCGCACCTTCGTGATGGTACCGGATGCGGAGTCGCCCTCGGTGATGAAAATGCTGCTCTGCTCCTTGAACGCTTCCTTGTCTTTCGGGACCTTCTCGTTGAAATGGTAGCGGCAGTCCCGCAGTTTGCGGTTGTAGACGTTCGCCCGCTTGTTCTTCTCGCGGGTCTTCTTCTGGATGCCCGAGATCTCCTCGCGCTCCTTCTGGGAAGCCTTGATCTTCTCCTCCAGCACCGGGACGATGTCCGTGTGCATGTGGAGGTAGTTGTTGAGGTGCTTGGCGATGAAATCGTTGACGAAGGTGCGGATGGTCGGTCCCCGGTCGATGGCCAGCGAGCCGTCCTCGTTCTTGACCGTCTTCTTGTCCTTGTCGGTCATGACCTTCTCCCACATGTACGTCGAGCCCAGTTTCGTCTTGGTCTGGCCTTCGAAGTTCGGCTCCTGGATCTTGATCGAGATGGCGCCCACGATGCCCTGGCGGCAGTCCTCCGGAGCGTAATTCTTCTTGAAGAACTCCTTGAGGGTCTTCGCAATGGCTTCGCGGAAAGCCGCGAGGTGGGTACCGCCGTCGCGGGTGTTCTGTCCGTTGACGAACGACGCGATGTTCTCGCCGTAGGCGTCTCCGTGGGTCATGACGACTTCGATGTCCGTATCTTCCAGGTGGATCGGCGCATAGCGCGGCTCCTCGCTGAGGTTCTCGTTGACCAGGTCGAGCAGGCCGTTCTCGGACTTGTAGGCAGTTCCGTTCAGGATCAGGGCCAGCCCCTTGTTGAGGAAGGAGTAGTTCTTGATCATGGCCTCGACATACTCCATCCGGTAGTTGAACGTCCCGAAGATTTCCGTATCGGGCGTGAAGCGGACCAGGGTGCCGTTCTTTTCGGACACGCCGCTGCGGCGGCCGCTGTCCTCCAGCTCGCCCCGGCGGTACTGCGCCCAGGAACTCTCGCCGTCACGGAACGACTCGACATAGAAGGAGGCGGACAGGAAGTTGACGGCCTTTGTACCGACACCGTTCAGACCGACGGACTTCTTGAAAGCCTCGTCGTCGAACTTGCCGCCGGTGTTGAGGGTGCTCGTCGCCTTGACCACGGAATCCAGCGGAATGCCGCGGCCGAAGTCGCGGACCGTCACCTCGTTCTCCACGATGTCAATCCGGATCTGCTTGCCGTTGCCCATCGCGAACTCGTCGATCGAGTTGTCCACGATCTCCTTGAGGAGCACGTAGATGCCGTCTCCGGAGTTGTCGCCGTTTCCGAGACGTCCGATGTACATGCCGGGACGGCGCCGGATGTGCTCGACACCTTCCAGCGTGCGTATGTTGTCGTCCGTATATTTGATTTCAGCCATATTCCGCCAAATTACATATATTGCGCAAATTTACAAAAAAAATGGCAATTCTGCCATTCCAAAAGGCCGAACTGCCGACACGAAAAGCGTCTTCGGGTGACTTTATTCGATAGCGCCCGCAATGAAGAGGTTGACCAGCGGACGAAGGGGAGAGTTGGTGGTCAGGGTGATGACGATGAGGGTCTCGCCCTTGGGAAGTTTGTTCGTGTCGACGGGTACCTTGAACGTACCTTTCCCGCCGGCGGGGGTGCGGGCGATGCTGCCGGGCCGGGCCGCGTCCATGTCGCTGTCCGCCTTGTAGACGACCAGGTCGCTCTTGCCCTGGTTGGTGAACGTATAGACCGCCTCGACAGGCGTGCCGGCCTTGATCTTGCCGAAATTATAGGTGCTGGAAGCGAACATCGGCTGGGCGCCCTTGTTCCTTTCCGCCTGGCTCATTCCCTCGAAATTCTCCTTGATGAAAGCCCAGATGTCGATGACCTTCCCGTCGCCCTTGTAGCGGTTGCCGTTGACAACCGGGGTCGCGTGGTACCAGCTTTTGCCCCACTGCGAACGGTCCGCCGTCACGGTATAGGTCATCTTGGCGGTGCTGTTCGCGGGAATCGGGTTGGGGGAGACGGAGATCTGGAGCCCGGGCGAGACATGCTCGAACGTGATCTTGGCCGGGCTGTTGCCGACGTTGGCGACGTTGATGGCGTCGCTGCGCTGGTTGCCCTGCTCCATGTTCCCCAGCTTGATCTCATGGTCCTTGACCGCAAACGGCCCCCATTTCTGCGGGTACAGTTCGGCCAGGGGCTGTTTCTTGGCATGCGCCGTGCCCCGGAGCCGGAGGATGACCGGCTTCTTGAGTGCGGAGATGCGCACCGTCAGGGTCTTGTCAAACGGATACGGGCCCTGGTCGTTGGAGAAGGTCGCATGGATCTTGCCGGTCTTGCCCGGCATCAGCGGCTCCCGCGTCCAGGTAACGTCCGTGCAGCCGCAGGAAGAAGTAACCAGGGTGATCGCGATCGGAGAGGAGGACACGTTCGTCACGGTGAAGGAGCAGTCCTTCGGGCCGTCCGTAACCATGATATCCCCGAAGTCATGGACCGTCTTGTCGAACGAAACGATCCCGTCGATCGTGGTCTTGCCTCCGTCGGTCTTGACCTGGGCGGAAGCGAGGATCGTGCATAGCAGCGCGATTATTGTCAGAATCTTTTTCATATTGGTATCTCTTTTGCAAATATCTTTCCAAAATTTGATATTTCAAATTAAATGGCATATTTTTGTACGACCGATATCGGACAAACAACAACTTAAAAGAGATAAACTATGGCTTACAAGATCAATCCTGACGTATGCGTTGCATGCGGAACTTGCCAGGGCGAGTGCCCTGCAGGTGCTATCAATGAAGGTGATGTTTACAGCATCGACCCGAACATCTGCCTCGACTGCGGTACTTGCGCGAGCGTCTGCCCGACCGGTGCCATTGAACCGGGCGAGTAATCAAGACTGATTCATTAAAAAATCGGAGGGATCCTTTCGGACCCCTCCGGTTTTTTTTATTCCTCCTCGGCGGTGTTGCCCGGCCGCATGACCAGTTCGGCGAAGTTGCCGGAACCGACCAGCGTCGCGGCTGCCTTGCGGATGGCCTCCGGGGTCAGGGCGTTGACCGCCTTCTCGTAATCCCTGTCGGTATCGAGACCGTAGCGGTACCAGCTCTGCAGCGCGCCCGCCCAGTAGCTGTTGCGGATGCGGCGTTCCGGAATGTTCTTCTGCATGTTCTTTAGGGTCATATCGAACTCCTCGGCCGTCGGGCCCTGCTCAGCCAGGTTCTTCAGGCCTTCGGCCGCCAGTTCGCGCAGCTTGTCCGTCATGGACGGACGGCACTGGAACGTGATCTGGAAGACCGCCTGCTGCTTCGGCTCGTGGCTGATGCTCGCGGACGTGCTCGCACCGTAGGTGCCGCCCTCGTCCTCACGCAGGGACTTCGTGTATCGCATGTCCATGATATAGCTGACGGCGGACATCGCAACGGCGTTGTCGAAGGTATACTCCATCGGGGCGGTCAGGATCTCCGCGACCGTGGTCATCGGGGTCTGCATGTCTGCCGTGAAGTCGTCGATGCGGCGTCCCGGGAGGATGTCGTTGCCGTCATCAACCCACTGGAGCGGCTTCTTGCCCTTCGGCAGGGAACCGAAATACTTCTCGACCAGCGGCTGGATCTGGGCCGGCTGGAAATCGCCGGCAATGTAGACGACGGCGCCGGCGGCATCCTTGAAGAGCTTGCGCCAGTTGCGCTCGATCGTGGCCAGGTTGGCCTTGGCGACGGACTCGAGGCTGACCAGGACATTGCGCGGGTTGTTGTCATACAACGTCTTGTAGAGTTCCTGCTGGAGCTTGTAGTTCGGCTGGTTGACATAGTTCGGCAGGATGGCGTTGAGCTGCTTGACACCGATCTCGAACTCTTCGGGATCGAAGCGCGGCTCCGTGAACATCAGGTACATCAGCTGCAGGGCCGTCTCCAGGTCCTTGGGCGTCGTGCTGGCGGAGATGCCGTGACGCAGGCCGCTGATGGAAGGCGTGACGGAAACATTCTTGCCGGAGAGCATCTTCGACACCGTCATGTTCGGGAAACGGGATACGCCGCTGTTCTGGATGAACAGGGAGAGGATGTTGCTCTCGAAACTCGGCAGGTCTTCGGTCGGGATGAGGCTCTCGCCGCCGTTCATTTCCAGGTCGATCGTGATGCGGTCCTTCTCCAGGTCGCTCGGGTAGAGGACGACCTTGACCCCGTTCTTGAGGGTCCATTCGGTCGCACCGTAGAGGATGTTGCGGGTCTTCTTGACCTTGGCGCCCTTCAGCTTGGAAGGATCGAGGAATTCGGTCTCCATGGCCTCTCCCTCGTTCGCCTGGATCTCGGCGTTGCGGACGGCGGTGATTACGTCACGGACCTGCTGCTCCGTCGGAAGGACGACGCCTTCCTTCTCGGGACCCTTGTAGAGGACGACCATGTTCTCGGGAGTGATCAGTTCCGCGGTCACCTGGTTCATGACCTGGGCATTGATCTGCTGGAGCACGGCCTGGGCGAGTTCATATTCCTGCTGGGGAACCATGTACGGCGTATTGTCGAAGAAGTTGCTGATCAGTTCGGGAACACGCTGGGCATTGGTGCGGGTCTCGGCCCGTTTCGCCAGGGTCTCGTAACTGGACAGCAGGTCATTTTTGGCGCGGGTGACCTCATCCTCGCTGAAGCCGAAGCGCTTCATCTTCTCCGCCTCGGTCAGGAACGCTTCCAGGGCGGACAGCGCCTCGCCTTCGCGGGCGACCACCTGGCCCATGACGACGTCCATGGTCTCGCAGAGGTTGCCGACAGCCAGGTCCGCGCCCATGAACGGAGCATCCGCCTTCGCCGTAATGTCGCCGAAGCGTTCAGCCATGACCTGGCCTACGATGCTCTTGACGATGCCCTGCATGAAACCGACGGTCGTGCTGTTGAGTTCCTCCGGCATCGCCTCGCTCTTCCAAAGGATCTCCCAGTTGATGGCGGTCATCTCTGGGTCGGTCAGGATGCCGACGAGCGGCTCCTCGTTGCCGGGGATCGTGATGACGTCCTTCGGCTTCGGATTCTCCTTCGCCGGGATGTCGGCGAAGATCCGCTTCAGGGTCGCCTCGACGTAGTCCACGTCGACGTCACCCACGACCACGACGGCCTGCATGGCCGGGTGGTACCAGGTCTGGTAGAAGTTGACCAGGCTTTCCGGCTTGAAGTTCAGCAGGTTCTCCTGGCTTCCGATCAGGGTGCAGGTACCGTACTTGGAATCTCCGTAATAATAAGGGAGCGAACGCTCGTGCAGGCGCCAGGAGGCATCGCGGCGGGAACGGCGTTCCTCGACGATGACACCGCGCTCCTTGTCGATCTCGACCGGATCGTTGGTCACGAAATGGGAGTAGTCATGCAGGATCAGCAGGCAGGTATCGATGACCGACTGGCGGATCAGCGGGATGTTGTTGAGCATGTACTGGGTCTGCTCGACGCCGGTCGAGGCGTTGACATTGCCGCCGAAGGAGGCGCCGATGCTCTGGAGCCAGTCCAGAATGCCTTTCTCCGGGAAGTTCTTCGTACCGTTGAAGCACATGTGCTCCAGGAAGTGGGCGAGACCGTCCTGGTCCGGCGTCTCCTGGATGGCACCGACATTGGTCGCCAGATAGAATTCCGCGCGGCCTTCCGGCTTCTCGTTGTGGAGGATGTAATACGTCAGTCCATTGTCCAGCTTGCCTTTGCGGACGGCCGGATCATTGGGCAGCTGCGGCATCTGCTGGGCTCCCAGGGAAAGGATGCCGACCAGGCAGGCAGCCAGGGTAAAAAAGAATTTCTTCATTTTTTTGATATAGCAATTAGTGTTTAGGGGCAAAGGTATAATAATATATCGAAAAACAATAAAAAATTTATGTTTATTTTAAATATTCCTGAAGCGTTTGCTGTAAAAGCTGGCAGACGGTCTTCCCAGCGAATTCGGGCAGGGGATTGAAATGGATGTCGAAGGCGAAATCCGGTAGGCGCACCGGCATCTGCAGGAGCGTTCCGGCGGCGATCTCGTCCCGGACGGCGGCCTGGGGCACGATGCCCACGAGCCGGTCGGAACTCCGGACAAGGGTCTTGATCAGTTCGACCGAGGCCGACTTGACGGCGACACGGGCCTCCAGGTCCGGGGTCAGGAAGGGGACATACGGCTGCCAGATCGCGAAATTGTTGGAAACATGGACGCCGGCGATGGTCGAGAAAGGCTTGGATCCTTCCGCGACGGCGGCCTTCGCCACCGAGCGGTTGAGGGGAGAGGCGACGACGGCGGCATCCATGACCCCGATCAGCCGGCTTTCTCCCTCGAAGTCCATGGTCTCCGGACTCGGGGCTACCGTGATCTCGACATCCGCATCCTGCGGCTTGCCGAAATGCTTTCCGGGAATGCCGTCGGCGGCCGGATCCTCGACCGGCTCGAAGACGCTCTCCGCCATGGTTTCGTGTTCGACATACGGCTCGATGCTGAAACCCAGTTCGGGATGGGCGGCATGCAGGGCCGCAAGCGCCCGGGGGATCAGGTAGGAAGCGGCCACGGGATCCGCGGCGATCCGGACCGGCCGGTTGACGGTCATCCGTCCTTCAGCGCCGAACATCGCATCCGCGGCATCATACCAATATAAGATACGCGAGGCGTATTCGCGGAAGGCGCGTCCTTCCGCCGTGAGGTAGATGTCCCCCTTGGCCCGGGTGAAAAGGGTCGTTCCGACCAATTTCTCCAGCGTTGTCACATTCTGGCTGACTGCCGGCTGCGAGATGCCCAGCTGGCGGGCGGCGCCGGTGAAACTGCCCTGTTCGGCGACGGTGAGGAATACCCTGAGTCTGAAATCTTCCAACATGATAAGGAATTCTTATGCAAAGGTAACAAAAAAATCCCATGGACCTTGCGATCCATGGGATAATTGCATGCGGCGGAAAGGATTACTCCTTGCCGGAGAGTTTCTTGTAGGTATTGTAACGCACCTTCGCGAACTCTTCGGTCAGCGACAGAAGTTCCTGTGCGCGCTCCGGGAAGAGTTTGTAGAGGGAAGCGAAACGGACCTCGCCCTTGAGGAAGTCCTGGAACTTGCTCCAATCCGGCTCCTTACTGTCGAGGGAGAACGGGTTCTTGCCCTGGGCCTCGAGGGTCGGGTTGTAGCGGTAGAGATGCCAGTAACCGCACTCGACGGCGAGCTTCTCTTCCTTCTGGCTCAGACCCATGCCGGCCTTCAGACCATGGTTGATACACGGTGCGTAGGCGATGATCAGGGACGGACCGTCATAAGCTTCGGCTTCCTTGATGGCGTTGAGGTACTGTGCCGGGCTGGAACCCATGGCGACCTGTGCCACATAGACATAGCCATAGCTCATGGCCATCATGCCGAGATCCTTCTTGCGGATCTTCTTGCCGGATGCTGCGAACTTGGCGATTGCTCCTGCAGGGGTAGCCTTTGAAGACTGGCCGCCGGTGTTGGAATAAACCTCGGTGTCGAGAACCAGGATGTTGACGTTCTCACCGCTGGCAAGGACATGGTCCAGGCCGCCGTAGCCGATATCGTAGGAAGCACCGTCGCCGCCGAATATCCACTGGCTGCGTGCAGGGATGAACTGCTTGAGGGCAAGGAGGGCCTTGCTGACCTCGCAGCCGCATGCCTCCATCAGAGGGACGAGCTTGTCTGCGACCTCGCGGGTGACAGCATAGTTGCCGCGGTTGTCAAGCCACTGCTGGTAGAGGGCCTTCATCTCATCGGAGCACTTGCTGCACTCGAGTCCCTTCTTCATCCATCCTGCGACGGTCTCGCGGATGCGCTCGGAACCGAGACGCATGCCGAGGCCGAATTCGCAGAAGTCCTCGAACAGGGAGTTCTGCCATGCGGGGCCGTGACCCTTGGCGTCCGTGCAATAAGGGGATGCCGGGAAGGAAGCTCCGTAGATGGAAGAGCAACCGGTGGCGTTCGCGATCATCATGTGGTCCCCGAACAGCTGGGTGATGTTCTTGATGTACGGCGTCTCACCGCAACCGGCGCAGGCGCCGCTGAACTCGAACAGAGGCTGTGAGAACTGTGCGGCCTTCATGTTGCTCTTTGGATCGAACGGGGTCTTGTAGCCGACCTTGGCGTTCAGATAGTCGAAGTTGGCCTGCTCGGCTGCGTTGTCCTGGTAGGACTGCATGCTGAGGGCTTTCTCCTTTGCGAGACAGACATCGACGCAGTTGCCGCAACCGGTACAGTCGGCGACGGAGACCGCCAGGG
>CADCRA010000081.1 GCA_902803715.1 uncultured Bacteroidia bacterium | reverse complement strand
GTCATGCGCGGCGACTCGCTCTACTACGCCAAGGGCTTCGGCTGGGCGGACGAAGGCGAGGGCGTCGAGATGGCGCCGGGCCATATCATGCGCGTCGCTTCGGTGTCCAAACTGATTACCGCCACCGGAATCATGGTCCTGCGGGAGCAGGGAAAGCTCTCTCTCGACCAGAAAGTTTTCGGGCCGGAGGGGATCCTTCAGGACTCCACGTACCTCCAGTCCATCTCGGACAAGAACTACTACCGGATCACCGTCGAGGACCTGCTCCGGCACAAGGCCGGTTTCATGACCGGCGGCGGAGACCCGATGTTCTCGACCCGGTCGATCATGGTCAACAACAAACTCAAGGAGGTGCCGGACCAGGTCACCCTCCTGCGGCTGGTTCTCCGGCGCAAACTGGGTTATACGCCCGGGACGTCCCAGTCCTACTCCAACCTGGGTTACCTGCTGCTGTCGATGATCATCGAGCAGGTCAGCGGCCAGTCCTATGAAGATTTCATCCAGGAGAATGTCCTCCGTCCCGCCGGCTGCCGGGACATGCACATCGCCCACAACTACTACAAGGAGAAATACAAGAACGAGGTCCGCAACTACGTCCCGTCCAACGAGCCGCTCTACCCCGAATACAACAACAGCGGACGCAAGGTCGAGCGCTGCTACGGCGGCAATGACATCCGCGCGCTCTCCGGCGCTGGCGCCTGGGTCGCGTCCGTACCGGAACTGGCCCTGTTCGTCGCCTCCATCGACGGGAAACCGGAGATCCCGGACATCCTGACGCAGGAGAGCATCGACGCCATGACCGAATACTTCGACAAGGAAACGTTCTCCTTCGGCTGGAACGATACCAACCCGGAGACCGGCTGGACCCGCAGCGGATCCTTTTCCGGCACGTCGGCCATGATCAAGTATTTCCCCGACGGGGAATGCTGGATCTTCGTGACCAATACCAGCACCTGGAAGGGATCTTCCTTCTCCCGGATCACGGCGACCCTGTTCAGCGAACTCCGCCGCGGCTGGAGCGACAAATTCCCGAAACAGGACCTCTTCCACTGATTCCTACATCGATGCGATGATCTCCAGGACCCGGAGCAACAGCCGGGCCAGGGCGTCGTCGGCCGTCACCAGCACGGCCGGGCAGCAACCCAGGGCGGTCAGCAGGATGCAGGCGACGGAGAGGATCATCAGCAGGCTGGTCAGCGGCATGGCCAGGAGATTAGTCAGCAGGAAATACCGCGGAAACGTCCCGAAACGGATCCAGGCCAGGGGGCCCGTGAACACCTGGCAGGAGAGGGAAAGGGCCATGACCTCCCACAGCCGCCGCGGCAGGTTCCAGCGGTCCCGGACCGGCCCTTCGGACGGATACCAGGACAGGAGGACGGGGAACAGCAGGACGATGCCGGCCATCGCCAGGTAGGACAACTGGAAACCGACAGAGGTGATGACCGAAGGCTGGAGCGCCAGTTGCAGGGTCAGGGCGCCGCACAGGACCTGCAGGGGCGGTACTTTCCGCTGAAGCAGCCGGGCGCTTTCATTCAGCAGGATGAACAGGAAAGCGCGGACCAGGGACGGGGACGCCCCCGTGACCCGGGTGTACCAGAAGGCTGCCAGGACCAGGAGCACGCTCCGGATCCGGCGAATCCAAAGGCCGTTTCCCAAAGGCTGGAGGGCACGCAGGAGCAGCAGGTAGAGGATGCCCAGATGCAGACCGGACAGGGCCAGCAGGTGGGAGGCGCCGCTCCGCCGGAAGGTTCCGACCGTTCCGGCGTCCAGCGCGCTGCGGTCCCCGGTCGTCAGGGCCAGGACGAGCGCCTGCGTTTCTTCCGAAGGAAACGGCACGGCGGACACATAGCCGGACAACCGGCCGCCGGCCGGTCCCGCATCGTCCGGAAGGGCCACCCGGCCGAGGCCGTCCGTCATGGCGCAGAACAGCCCGAGCACGCCCGCCAGCAGCAGGGCCCCGGCCGGACGCCGGTCGCGCGAAAAGAGCAGGTACAGCAGGATGCCGGTCAGGGCGAAAAGGGCCAGGAAGGCCGTTCCGTACAGGCTGGTGAAGGATTTCCGGAAAAACGGGAGCGCCAGCAATCCGGCGCCGGAAGCGATGCCGCCGGCAAACGGCAGGGACAGGTTCACGATATCTCTCTCCTCTTTCATAACAACCTATTTGCTTGCTAAAATAGCGATTCTTTTTTACCTTTGCACGAATAACACGAATTAATTTTTATAACCATGATCATACTCGTCATCAATTGCGGCAGTTCCTCGATCAAGTACCAGTTGCTTGACATGAAGAACGACGACATCTTCGATGTCATTGCAAAGGGTATCGCCGAAAAGATCGGCCTTCCCGAAGGTATTCTCCAGTACGCCCCCGCGGGCAAGGAAAAAATCGTCCGCGAGCTTCCCATCGCCGACCACAAGGTGGGCATGCAGCTGATCCTCGAGGCCCTCACCGACCCTGAGCACGGCGTCCTGAAGTCCCTGGAAGACATTGAAGCCGTCGGTCACCGCATCGTCCAGGGCGGCGACTTCTTCTCCGGCAGTGCGCTGGTCGACGATGACGTCCTGAAGAAGATCGACTTCTGCAGCGATTTCGCCCCGCTCCACAATCCGGCCCACCTGCTGGGCATCCAGGCGATCCAGCACGTCCTCCCGACCGTTCCGCAGGTCGTCACCTTCGACACGGCCTTCCACCAGACCATGCCGCCGCACGCCTATATGTACGGCCTGCCGTATGAATATTACGAAAAATACCGCGTCCGCCGCTACGGCGCCCACGGTACGTCCCACCAGTTCGTCGCCCAGCAGGGCGCGAAATTCTGCGGCATCGACATCAACAACTCCAAGATCATCACCTGCCACCTGGGGGCCGGCAGTTCCATCTGCGCCATCCAGAACGGCAAGTGCGTCGACACCTCCATGGGCTTCTCCCCGCTGGAGGGCATGATCATGGGCACCCGCGTCGGCAACATCGACGCCAATGCCGTCATCTACCTGGAGAACAAACTCGGCGTGACCCCGGATGAGATGTCCACCATCCTCAACCGCAAGTCCGGCTTCCTCGGCGTCTCCCAGCAGACGTCCGACGCCCGTGAACTCGACGCCCTCGCCAACAGCGGCGACCCGAAGGCCAAACTCGCCCTGAAGAAATTCACCTTCGACATCATCAAGCTCATCGGTTCCTACATCGCCGAGATGAACGGCGTTGACCTGATCGTCTTCACCGGCGGCATCGGCGAGCACAACAGCCGGCTGCGCCGCCGTGTCCTGGAGAACTTCTCCTACATGGGTCTCGCCGTCGACTACGAAGCCAACACCGCCTGGGCGGAGGATGCCGTCATCACGGCTCCGAATTCCACGGTCAAGGCCGCGCTGATCTGCACCAATGAGGAACTGGTCATCGCCCGCGACACGATGCACATCGTCGAATCCCTTGAAGACTGACACAAAACACAATACACACAACTATGATTACCAAATTTTCTGATGTTTTCGCCGAGCTGAAAGCCGGCAATGTCTGCAAGCGCATGGTCGCGGCCTGGGCCGTGGACGAGCATACCATCGAAGCTGCCAGCAAGGCTGTCGACCTCGGGATCGTCACCGCCACCCTCGTGGGTGACAAGGAGATGATCAAGGACGTCTGCACCAAGAACAATATCGACGTAGAAAAGTTCGAGATCGTCAACGAGCCGAACGAGCTCAAGGCCGTTTCCCGCGCCGTCCAGCTGGTTCATGACGGAGAGGGCGACGTCCTGATGAAGGGCCTCTGCTCGACCGACAAGTTCCTCCGCGCCATCCTCAACAAGGAAACCGGTCTCCTGCCTCCGAAGGGCGTCCTCAGCCACGTCGGCATCATCGAGAACCCGAAATACCACAAGCTCATGTTCCTCACCGACATGGCCGTCATCCCGCAGCCGGACTTCCGCCAGAAGGTGAAACTCGCCAACTATGTCATCAAGGTGGCGAAGTCCTTCGGCATTGCAAAGCCGAAGGTGGCCTTCATCGCCGCTTCCGAGCAGATGCTGGATTCCATGCCGGCCTGCATGGAGGCTGCCATGCTGGCGAAGATGTGCGACCGCGGCCAGATTCCGGGCTGCATCGCCGACGGTCCGCTGGCCCTCGATGTCGCCATCGACCAGGAAGCCGTCGAGATCAAGAAGCTCGTGAGCCCGGTCGCCGGCGACGCCGACTGCCTCTGCTTCCCGAACATCGAGTCTGCGAACGTATTCTGGAAAGCCAACTCCAAGCTTTGCGACGGTGTCAAGCAGGCCGGCATGCTGGTCGGTACGACGGCACCTTGCATCCTTGCGAGCCGCGCCGACAGCGCAGAGACGAAACTCAACTCCATCGCCCAGGCGGTCATGTTCGTCAAATAAGCGGAACTTCCTCCGAGATAATAAAGCGGCAGGCCTTTGCAAAGGTCTGCCGCTATTCTGTTACCGGGAGGGACTTACCAGCTGCCGGAAGCCCCGCCGCCGCCAAAGGATCCGCCTCCGAAACCGCCGAAGCCGCCTCCGCCGAAGCCGCCGCCTCCGCCCCAGGAGGAACCGCCGGTGAAGACCGAGCCGCGGCCGATCGGGCCGATGTAAATGTAGCGTCCGCCGCCACCGCCGCCGGAATGGTTGTTCCCGCCGCCCTTGTTCTTGGACGAAAGATACAGGAAGACCAGCATGACCAGAAAAAATAGGATCAGGAAAGCGACCACGTCATCCATTTCGTCATCGGAGCGGTCCCGCTCCTGGGATATTTCCCCGCTGGCATACGCCATCAGGATCTCGCAGGCAGCCTGGACGCCGCCATAATAGTCTCCGCTGCGGAAATGCGGAATCATCTGGCTGTCAATGATGCGTTTCGCATAGACATCCGGGATCGCCCCCTCCAGGCCGTATCCGACCTGGATCGACACCTGGCCGGAACCGCCGCTTTCCTTCGGCTTGACCAGCACCACGATGCCGTTGTTGAAATCGGCGCTGCCGACACCCCAGTCCAGTCCGATCCGGACCGCATACTCCGCCGGCGTATAACCCTCCAGATCCGTGACGGTCACCACGGCGATCTGGTTGGAAGTCGAATCGTCGAAGGCGACGAGCATCCTTTCCAGATGGCCGGCCTGCGCGGCCGTAAAAAGGCCGGCGAGGTCGTTGACCAGGCGCTGCGGCTGCGGACGGGACGGAATGGCCCGGGCCGGCAGCAGGAAGCCGACAGCCAGCAGCAGCGAAAGCAGCAGTCCCTTAATCTTCACCGTCATTCTCATGGAAGGAAATCTCATCGGGAAGTTCATTGACATCATCGGTCCGGTACGGGAAAAAAGCCTTCAGTTTCTCACCGATCATGACGACCGCCTGTTCCAGCCCGTCCGCATAGCGTTCCTGCGCGAAAGCCTCGCCCAGGACGCCGCACACATCGTTCCAGAAGCCATGCGGGACAGCCTCGTTGATCCCCTTGTCGCCCAGCACGGCGAACTTGCGCGTCTGGCAGGCGACATAGATCAGGACCGCGTTGCGGGCGGCCGTATCGGTCATCTTCAAGACATGAAAAGTCCTCAGCGCCCTTTCGCGGGGGTCTGAGGAGCATTTTCTTTCGATGTGGACCCGGATTTCGCCGGAGGTGTTCCGTTCCGCCGCTTTGATGGCGGATTCGACCCGCCGACGTTCCTTCACGGAAAGGAAGTCGATGGCTCTCATGAAACTAGAATTCTACCTTCGGGGCGACTTCGGCGCCTTCGGCCGCCTTGAAATAGCCCTTCTTGTCGAAGTTGAAAAGTCCGGCAATGATGTTGGTCGGGAACGTACGGATCTCGGTATTGTAAGCCTGGGCCGTTTCGTTGAATTTCTGGCGTTCCACCGTAATCCGGTTTTCCGTCCCCTCCAGCTGTGCCTGGAGATCCTTGAAATTCTCATTGGCCTTAAGGTCCGGATAGGCCTCGCTGACGGCGATCAGCCGACCGAGCGCCTGGCTGAGTTCGCCCTGGGCAGCCTGGTATTTGGCAATCTGCTCATCGGTCAGGTCAGAAGCATCCACCGTCACCTGCGTCGCTTTCGCACGGGCATCGATGACGGCCTGCAGCGTGCTGCTTTCGTGCTCGGCATAGCCCTTGACCGTAGCGACCAGATTCGGGATCAGGTCGGCCCGGCGCTGATAGACATTTTCTACCTGGGCCCAGGCAGCCTGGACCGTTTCATCGCTTTTGACCAGGGAATTGTACGCATTCTTGACCCAGCCGAACAAGGCGAGGGCGACAAGAACGAGAACCAGAATGGTTACAAGACCTTTTTTCATATCGCTTGAGAGTTTAGAATCCTTTATTCGGCCGTGCGGACGCAACGGACCGGAGCCCGGAAGGCCGACTTGTACATGGATGCCTTGTAGACATCATTCGACTTGACATACAACTGACGGCACCAGGCCTGCTCCTCCCCGTTTTCCTCCGCCGTCCAGAAAACGGCGTAATGGGAACTGCCCTTGAACGTATAGGATCCGTCCGCATCGAGGGCATACCCCGTCGGGATGGCGCAGAAGCGAAGGTTGTTGGTAATCTTCACATCGGGCCAGAACTCCCACATCTTCATGTCATTCATATAAGCATCCGCCATCAGCTTGCCGCCGATGCCGGCGTAGACATCTTCCGTATCCGCGCAGCCATGCGCCGTTGCCAAGTCCTTCCAGTCATCCGCATCCGGCAGGCGCCAGCCCTCCGGGCAGGCGGAAACCGCCTCGTCCCAGGAATAGAACAGGCCGAACACGTCCTGCATGGCCACCGCCTCCATGTATGCGGGAGCCGTACCGTAAGCCAGGTTACGCACCATCCACTCGCGGGATCCGATCTTCACATACGGATAGGAACGTCCGTCCCGGGGATCGGAGAACTGGGCGACATCCTCGGGAAGGTTCAGGCCCGTAATGGATTCGGCACCCTTGACCCGGGTCACGGTGACAGCCTTGCTCGTATTGTAATACCCTTCCGCGAAGGCATAGCAGGTCACGGTCATGGTCGTGATGTCATCCGGAATGACCAGCGTATAGGCGCCGGTACCGGTGCCGTTCTCATAGCGGGTGGTGTCCCGGACGGAGGAATTGGTGGAAACCACCCAGTAGATGCCCGGGAGCCCGTCTTTGTCTTTGCTTACGCCGGTCGGGACCAGTTCGAAAACCTGGCCCGCCATCACGTATGACGGAAGCTCGTAATTGAGCGTACCTGTCAATTCCGGCAGGATCTCCGTTTCCGAATCGTCGTCTTTCTTGCAGGAAACCATACCCGCAGTCAGCAGGACAAGTGCGGCCAGCAGGCAGGAATGTTGTATCTTCATTATGCGTTTCATCATGTTCATCATGCAAATATCGCATTTTTGATTGTAAAAACCTTATTTGTTCTTAAAAACCTTACCTTTGTAAACAAATAGTTTGCCAATGCATTCCCTATTCCGCAAAATATGCCTGGCCGCCCTGCTGGCCCTGCTGGTTTCCTGCGCTCCGAAAGGCCGTTACATTGCCATATCAGGCTATGCCCAGGGCGGAACCTACACCGTCAAACTCAACCTGGACGGAGTCGACGCAAGACCGGAGGCCATCCGGGACGGCATCGATTCGCTGCTCACCCTGATCGACACAACCCTGTCGGGCTATAACAAGGGCTCGCTGCTGAGCCGCTACAACCGGGGTGAACGGATCGTTCCGAACCCAATGTTCCGAGACATGTTCGAACGGGCGAAGGAATACTGGGAAGAGACCGGCGGCGCCGTCGATGCCTCGGCCGCTCCCCTCTTCGACGCCTGGGGTTTCGGCTTCTCCACGGATTCCCTCCCGTCGGACGAAACGGTGCTCGAACTGGCGGCGCGCTGCGGGATGGACAAGGTCCCGCAGGACCTCTCGTCCGGCGAAGGCGCCCGGCTGAATTACAATGCCGTCGCCCAGGGATACAGTTGCGACGTCGTGGCGGAATACCTGTATTCGCTCGGCGTGAAAGACATGCTGGTCGATATCGGCGAAATCTATTGCGACGGTGTCAATCCGTCCGGACGTCCCTGGACCCTGGCGGTCGACAAGCCGGTCGACGGCAACAATGATCCCGGGACACAGATCCAGGGGAAATGGCAGTCCGGCGGCGGCCCCTGCGGCGTCGTTACCTCGGGCAACTACCGGAAGTTCCATGTCCGGGACGGCCGGAAATATGCCCACACCATCGATCCGCGCACCGGTTATCCGGTCCGCCACAACCTCCTGAGCGCCACCGTTGTCGCTCCTACCGCGGCGGACGCAGACGCCTATGCGACCTACTGCATGGTCATCGGACTGGAAGAGGCAAAAAAATTCCTCGCACAACGCGAGGAACTGGAAGGATATCTCATTTATGACGAGGACGGCCGGATGCTGACCTGGGCGTCGGACGGCTTCAACCTCGTCGACTAACGGAGGTCGGTAACGACCCAGCCGGAGCCGGCGCTGCGCTCGTCGTACCGGAAGGCGGCAAGGGAACCGGGGTCTGCGAATGTGAGATGCGAGAGGGCGAATTCCGACGTCGTACCGTCGTCGACGGTCAGGCTCACGCCGACCAGTTCATCCTGCCGGAAATACAACTGCAAGCGGGAGATTCCGACATCTTTTCTGGGCGTCAGGGAATAGGCTGAAACCGTCTGGCCCTTGAAGGTCGCCGCCCCGGCGGGAACGGCATCGAACGCCTTGTCCGCCGCACTGACCAGCAGGGCGGGATTCGAGATGAAATCCGTCGCCGCCGCGTCAACCGGCTCGATGATCAGTTCCTGCGCATCCGCATCCACCGTCCAACGGGTTTTCCCGTCCGAAAAGATCTTCAGTCCGTTTCCTTCCATGCGGAACGCTTCGCCCTGGACGGCGGCAGATCCGTCGCCCGTAAACTTGACCCCGTCGTGCATCGATTCGAATGTGTAGTCGAACGAGACGCAGGACGCGGCGACGCGGGAAGCAAACGTGCGGAAAGGATCCGCGGCAGCCGCCATCAGGCAGGATGCCAACAGAAGGATGCTGAAGAACGTCTTTTTCATCTTACTGGTTTTTAAAAGCTTCGATGATGCGGTCCAGTTCTTCGAAGGTCGTCACGAGGACTTCGCGGGGCTTCGATCCCTGCTGGGGTCCGACGATGCCGGCTGCTTCGAGCTGGTCCATCACCCTACCTGCTTTTGCATATCCCATGCCAAGACGCCGCTGCAAGTCAGAGGTGGAACCGCGCTGCGAAGTGACGACCATCCGGGCCGCCTCTTCGAAACGCTCGTCCAGGTTCTTCATGTCGACCATGCCGCCGCCCTCTTCACCGGCCTCGGGCTCCGGAGCGGGCAGATAATACGGCGTGTTGTAACTCTTCTTGTATCCGATCTGCTGGCCGATGAAATCGTTCAGTGCATTGATCTCGTCGTTGCTGATGAAAGCGCACTGCACGCGCTCGACATCCGCACCGGCATAGTAGATCATGTCGCCCTTGCCGATCAGTTTCTCCGCGCCGCCGGAATCCAGGATGGTGCGGGAGTCCGTCTGGGAGAAAACACGGAAGGCGATACGGGTCGGGAAGTTCGCCTTGATCAGGCCGGTGATGACATCGACCGAAGGACGCTGGGTCGCCAGGACGACATGGATACCGGCCGCACGGCCGTTCTGGGCCAGGCGGATGATCGAGGTGGAAATGCTCCGCGCGACCGCCTTGGAATCGCTGCTGCCGCCGACGGACATCGTCAGGTCGGCATATTCATCGACGACAACGACCAGGTACGGCAGGAAACGGTGGCCTTCGGTGGGAAGGAGGTGGCGGTCCTTGTATTTCTCGTTGTATAGTTTCACATTGTTGACATACGCCTTGCTGAGCAGCTGGTACCGGTCGTCCATCTCGGCGCAGAGGGATTTCAGGATCACCTCGGCGGACTTGGCATCCTTGACGATGGCGGTATTCTTCTCATCCTCCTCGCTCGCGGCGTTCGGCAGGACGGCCAGGTAATGTTTCAGCAACTTGGCATAGGCGGAGAACTCGACCATCTTCGGATCGATGAAGACGAACTTCAGTTCGGCCGGATGCTTCGAGTACAGCAAGGAAGCAATCAGGACGTTGAGGCCCACGGACTTACCCTGTTTGGTCGCACCGGCGACCAGCAGGTGCGGCGCGTCGGCCAGGTCGAAGACCTTGACCTTCTGGGTGATCGTATAACCGATCGCGACCGGCAGTTCGGCCTTGCTCTCCAGGAAGTTCGGGTCGTTGAACATGGCCTTGAGCGGGACGATGGACGGATGGTCGTTGGCGACCTCGATGCCGACGGAATCGGCCAGGGTCACGACGCGGACGCCCTTGTCGGCTTTGAGAGCCATGGCGATATCGTCCTGCAGGCTGCGGATGGCGGCAATCTTGACGCCGGGCGCCGGATAGACTTTGTACAGGGTGACGGTCGGACCGACGACAGCCTTGACGTTGTCGACATCGATCCGGTAGGTCTTCAGGGCCGCGCGGATCTTGAAATTGTTCCGGCGCAGTTCATCCTGGGATACTTCCTGCCGGGAATCCTCGTAATCGTCCAGCAAGTCCAGCGGAGGGAACCGGTACTTGTCCAATTCGTTGCGGACATCGATGCGGGGCAGTTCGACATTGTTGTCCGTGGAAAGTTCCTCTCCTTCGATCACCTCCAGGCCTTCGGAACCATCCGTCACAGGCGGTTTCGCAGGAGACTCGGCGGGCGGCGTTTCAACAGGAGCGACCGGCGCCGCAACCCCGCGTCCGGAAGTCAGGCGGCTCAGCAAGTCGTCTTCCGGCGGCTCCGGCGCTGTCGGAGCAGATATGGGAGCCACAGGCGCCACGGGAGCAGCGGGAGCTACGGGAGCCACAGGGTCCTCCACGGGTGTCTCATCTTCCTCAAGCGGCGTATCGTCCTCGGTCGGACGGACCCACTTGAACCGTTTCTTCTTTTCTTCCACGGGGGCCTGCGGACGTTCCGGCTCCGGCTGACGGACCGGCTGCGTCTCACCGCCCAGGGAAGCGAACCAGTCGGAGAAACGCCGGCTGGCGAAGAAACACCAGCACACGGTCAGCAGGACCAGCAGGATCAGCGTAATGATCGGTCCGAACAGATTTTTCGACCAGTTGACGACCAGCGAGCCGCAGTCACCGCCCAGTCCCCCGCCGAAAGCATTTTCCAGTCCGACCGTCTGGGAGAACCAGGCAAGGATGAAGGAAGAGATGACGGCAGCCGTCAGGGACAGCAGGATCGCCTTGATGACCGAGAAGGAACGGCGTCCGAACAGGAGCCGCACCGACAGGATGCACAAGGCGGCAACCAGCAGGAAAGCGCCGAGACCGAACCAGCGGGTCACCAGCAGCCAGCCCCATTGGTGGCCGAGTTTGCCGGCGGCGTTGTGCACAGCCACGTCAAGATCCAGTTTCTCCGGATCGCCGAGCAGGCTCTGGTCTGCGGTCCAGGTAAAGAGGTAGGAAAGGATGGAAATCAGGGTAAACAGCGCGAACGCGCCGACGACCAGGCCCGAGATCTTCAAGATCCGGGTCCTCCGCTCCGGATCCATCCCGGACCAGGCAGGAAATGACTTGTGCAGCTTCAGCATGGACTATCTGCCTTTCTGGTTGTTCTTTCTCTGGAAATTGTTGTTGCCGCGACGCTGCTGGCCACCGCCCTGGCGGCGCTGCATGTCGAAATTGATCAGGGCCGGGCGGGAGAAGCTCTGGTCGGAGGAAATCCGGCTGAGGGTCAGTCCTTCCGGCACCTTGATCCGGTAATCGGAAAGTTTCTCGATATCCTGGAAGATGGTCGCGTCGGCGACGCTGTCCTTGTTCCAGATGAGGTATTGCTGGCGCATATAGACCGCCAGCTGGCGGATCATCGCGGTTTTCTGCTCCCCTTCCGGTTCGGTGGCGATCAGGTCGATGATGCTCTCGATGTTGCGGCCGTAGTGGGTCGCCTTGATCGGACGTTTCTTCAGCGGGATCGGCATGGGCTTGACTTCCAGCTGCTCCGGCGTCGGTACCGGATACGGGGCGTCGACGTCCAGGTCGAAACCGGCCATCATGAACAGATGGTCCCACAGTTTCTGCTCCCAGTGCTCGTCGGCCTTGACCGAAGGGTTGAGCCGTTCCATGACCTTCACGACAGCGCGGGCCTGGGCCGAGCGCTCCGCCCGGTCTTCGATTCCCTTGACGGTCTCGACCATCCGCAGCACGTTCCGGCCGTATTCCGGCATCTTCAGTTTTTCCCGTTCCGTATTGTAATCCAGTTTGATCGTATTTTCACTTGCTTCCATAAAAGACTGTTTTGATCCGCCTCCGCGGCTGCGGAAGCACAATATCCGTTTAAACTGCAAAGATAAGAAAAAACCGCAACAGTTGAAAGCCGGCCGGGCTATACGGAAACAATTTTATCCGGACCGTCTTCCCGGATGTACCAGAGATAGCCACGGACCTCTCCGCCGCACATCGCCCGGTACAGGCGGACATAGGTATCTACCTGCCTGTGATGGCTTTTCGCCTCCTCCCCGAACTTGAAATCGATGACCATGATTCCTTCCGGTCCTTCGACCACCCGGTCCGGCCGGTACTCCCGTCCGTCGGTGTCCAGGATGGCCGTTTCGTTCCGGACCCGGCGCCGGTCCGGAGGGAACCAGCCGCGGCCGAGGACGGAGGCAATTTTCACAGCCAGGAAATCCCGGTAACGCCCGGCCTGGTCCTCATCCAGGTCTTCCCGCTCCACGGCCCGGCGGACGGCGCCGTCCAGGTCGCCGGGCAGGAGGGTTTCCGAGAGGATGGCATGGAGGACCAGCCCCTTCAGGCGCGGCGACCGCACCAGGGCGTCTTCCCGGAAGAAATCGACGGAATCCGCCGAGAATTTCAGGCGGCCGCGTTCCCGGACATCGGTCTGCGCATCGCCGGCGGAAGGATTGAGCGGATGGGACGGGTAGCCCGCCCGGCGCTCTTCCGCGCCCGGCTTGTCTTTCAGGGTCCGGAAATCATACGGCTCGCCGGGATCCCAGGACTGCGTCTTTACGAACGCATAGAGGATCTGCGAGAAATCGGAATACGACAGTTCCTTCCCGTCGGAAACGGAGGCGGCGAACTTGTCCGTCGGCCGGGCCGCAATGACATGCAGGGTCTTCTCGGCCCGGGTCATCGCCACATAGAACGTGTTGATATTGTCCATGTACTGGAGCTGTTTCTCCCGGCTGAAGTCCTTGGAGAACAGCGTCTTTCCCGTATTCTCGGACATCGGGACGCGGTAGGCGCCGTCGGCAAAGGCGGCCAGTTCCGTCCCGCCGAGATCCGGACGGCTCCAGCGGGGTTCGCTGCGGTACAGTCCGACGGTTTCGGCATAGGGGAAGATGACATACGGGAATTCCAGTCCTTTGGACTTGTGGATCGTCATGATACGGACGGCATCCGGATCTTCCGGAGAACTGATTTTCGGATCTGCATCCGCCCAGGCTTTCAGGAAACCGGACAGGTTGTTGCCATGGAGGGCCGTCCAATCCTGCAGTTCGTCCATGAAAGACTGGACGTACAGGACTTCTCCCTCCATGCAGGCGGGATCGCGCCGCCTCAGCGCCCGCAGCAGTTCCTCCGCCAGGTCGACCAGCGAATGGTAACTGTCCGGCACCGGAATGTCCAGGGACTCGGCCAGATAACCGGCGATGCGGTCGGAGCGGTTCTCGACGCAGGACAGGAGCGAGACCAGGCGGCGGACCGTTGCGGAAGCCTTGACCCGCAGGGAGTCGTCCGAAATGACCGGGATGCCGTTGTCTACCAGAAAGCCGGCGATATCCGAGCCCGTCGCATTGCCGCGCACCAGGATGGCGACATGTCCGTACCGGGCTCCCGCCTCCACCGCACTGCGGATGGAAGAGAGGATCTGCTCCGGTTCTTCCGATTTGTCACAGAACGTGCACTCGACACGGCCCGGAGCGGGATCGTCCGACCGGACTTCCTGCCAGGCGTCCGCATAGACCCGGGAGACCAGGTCGCCTTCCCCGAACTGCCGGTCCAGTTCGCCGGCCGCGAAGCGGAAGAAAGAACGGTTGAAATGGACGATGGCCCTTTGGCTCCGCCAGTTGTCCCGAAGCGGATCACTGTCGTCCGCCCGGGGAAAATCTTCCTTGACCCGGGTCGCCAGCAGGTCCCAGTCGGAACCGCGCCAGCGGTAGATGCTCTGCTTGACGTCGCCGACGATGAGATTGTCCCGGCGGTTCGCCTCGCTTTCGGCGATCAACGGACGGAAATTGTCCCACTGGATCGTCGACGTATCCTGGAACTCGTCCAGGAGGAAATGTTCATACCGGACGCCCATTTTTTCGTAGACGAACGGGGCGTCGCTGCCGTCGATGATCTTTTTCAGGGTGGCGTTCGAGTCGTCCAGGCTCATGACATTCTTTTCCCGGGCCAGTTTGTCGAACTCCCGGTAGAGTTCCCCGGCAATGCCGAGGCTGTAGACCTGCCCCTGCAGGATCGCCGCCGTATTGTAGACCGTATACGGTTCGCCGAACAGGTCGCAGAAGGCCGTGAGCGGCCCTTCCAGCACGCCCTGCACCATCGGAAGCAGGGACGCATTCTTCTTGGTAAACCACTGTTCCGGATCCCGGGCACGGGACATCCAGGCCGGGGTCGGCGGCTCGACGGCGGTGCCGGGAGCAATCCGGGCATACCGGTCCTGCAACTGGCAGAGGAAGCCCCTGTAGGTCGAGGCCGGAGAAACGGCCGCTTCCGCCATGGCATCCAGCGCGGCCTGCGCCGCCTGCATGACCCGCTGGCGGAAAGCTTCCATGACGGCCCGGCAGCCCTTCCGGACCCTTGCCAGATAAGCCTTCGAGGAGACCTTGTCCTCGTCCAGGCCAGCCCGCTCGACGAGTTCGCGGTGCTCGTCCGACTTGAGGGCTTCCGCCATTTCGTACAAGCCGTTTTCCAGGCTGAAACGTCCGCCCTGCTCCAGCTGGTCCATGACGCTGTCCGTCAGCCAGCGGAGCAGTTCCCGGTTATCTTCCGTCAGTCCGTCGAGGATCCGGTCCACGCTCTCATGGACGAGGGACGCCTTGTCCAGTTCGACCTGGTAGGATGCGAACTGGCCGATTTCCCGGGCGAAGGCCTTGAGGGTCTGCTGGAAAAACTTGTCGATCGTGCTGACGGAGAAGGAGCCGTAATCGTGCAGCATGTCCGTCAGCAGGCGAGAGGCCCGTTCCCGGAGCCGGTCCGCCGGACCGAATTCTTTCGTAAACTCCTGGAAATACGGGGATTTCTCGGGCTCATGAGCCAGGACGTCCAGTTCCTTGAGGATCCGGCTTTTCATCTGGTCGGTCGCCTTGTTCGTAAACGTGACGGCCAGGATGTGCCGGTAGGAATACCGGTCGTCCGAACGGAGCAGCAGGGCGATGTATGTTTTCGCCAGGTTGTAGGTCTTACCCGAACCGGCGGAGGCTTTCAGGATCCGGATCATCTTCCGCAAATGATTTTGAAGTCACAGTATCCGCAGGTCTTCCGGTCTTCCGTCCGCCGGATCGGAAGCGCCGGATCGGCCATCTCCGCCAGCAGGTCCGACAGGCGTTCCCGGACCAGACGGCAGAAGGTCGGATTCATCTCCGCACTGCGAATGCCTTCGGTAAACAACTTGGCCGCCGGATAGATCGTATTGACGATCCGCTTGCCAGCCGCCTGCGGCATGTCCGCCGCATACATGTCATACAGGAACAGCTGCAGGGCGATCTTCGGACGGTGCTGGTTGTCCGGCCCGAACAGTTTCTCCGTCACCTGCTGCGCATTGGCGTCGTCGATCCGCACATCCGCATCCTCGACCCGGCCGGTCTTGTAGTCCACGATCCGGACTGTGCCGTCTTCGAAGGAGTCCATGCGGTCGATGTAGCCGAAGAACTTGTATTCTTCGAACTGCCACTCCCGGGCCAGTTCCAGCCCTAGGATCCGGAAACGGTCCGTCCCCTTCTCCCGCAGCAGTTCCCGGTCTTTCCGGATGGTCATCAGGACATACTGCAGGATCACGTCTTCCAGGACCAGATTGCGGCCGGAGACCTCGATCGAGTGCAGTTCCTCCCGGATCAGGCTGCGGATCCGGGCCTTGATTTCTTTTTTCCGGCCTTCCCAGCCGGCCAGATAGGGATCTGTCACCGCTTCCAGCGGCCGGAGCGTCCCGCAGCGGATGCTCTCCTGCACGGATTCGCGGTCCATGCGGAAGGACGGGTCCATGGCCTTGTCGCCCAGGTACAGGGCCTGCATCGCGGCGTGATAGACATTGCCGATCATGCCCGCGTCCAGGGATTCGGAGACTTCGTTCTCCGCCTTGAGTTTCTCGATCGTCCCATAGTAGAATTTGGCCGGACAGGCCAGCCAGTTCTGCAGGGAGGTGGCGGACAGGCGGGTCTCCCGGAGACGCTGCGCAAAGTCCGCCGGCTTGGGAATCGACTCCCCTCCTTCCGGACGCCGGATCTCCGCCTTTGCCACGCTGAAGCGCAGCGGCACGCGGAAATGGTACCGCAACTGCTTGATATAGCGACTTTCTTCCCCCGGTTTCATTTTCTCGGTCCGGGAATCGTACAGCATCCAGACCGTTTCCGCCCGCTGGATCATGCGGTAGAAGTAATAAGCCCAGACCGCGTCCTGGAATTCATAGGTCGGCAGCCCGAAGCCCTTGCGGAGTTCCGGCGGGATGAAGGAAGAACTGACGCTGCGGTGCGGGAACACCCCTTCGTTGCAGCTCAGGATGATCAGGTGCCGGAAATCCAGGGCACGGGTCTCCAGCGGTCCCATGACCTGCAGCCCCTTGAGCGGCTCTCCGTTGTACGGCACCGACTCGCCGGCGAGCAACTGGCCCACCAGCCGGGTATACGTCGCAGGCTGGACGGCCAGATCCAGTTTCCGCAGGCGGCGGACGCAGTCCAGGTAGCGGCGGGTGAATTCTGCCTCCTGCACCATGTCCATATCCTCCGCCAGGGCCGGGCCGAGGAAACGGAGCAGGTCTTCCTGCCAGGCCTGGAGGTCGGCGATCTGCTGCGGATCCGCTTCGGAAGGCTTCCGGACGACCGGACGGAAAACATGGTCGAAGAGCGGCAGCCCGGACAGGTCGGACTGCGGGATATAATAACGGGCCTCTTCCCGGACCTTCCGGACCAGGGCTTCACCCTCCGGCCCGGCCAAGCGCCGGAAGATGCTGCTGGAGAATATGTTCCAGACCTGTTTATGGTAGAAGTACGTCTCTCCTTCCCGCTCCCGGAGATGGAGTTGCATGACGGCGGCCTCGTCCATCAGGGACCAGATTTCACTGCCGGTCATCGGGAAACCCATGGTCACGTTGATGTCCGGGACATCTTCCGGGATGGAATTCAGCACCGGCATCAGCAGCGTCTCGTCCGGAAGGACGACGGCGCAGTCCATGCCCGCACCGGTTTCCGCCAGGATCGAAGGCAGCTGCTTGGCCTGTCCGACGGAAGACGGTACGCTGATCACCCGGAAATCCGGCAGTGTCTCTTCTTTTTCAAGGGACCAGTCCATCGGGAAATCCGAGACGTTCCGGGCCATGAAGAACGACGAGCGGTTGTGCGGATCGCGGATCATCGGGCTGCACCAGTCCCAGCAGAAAGATGCCAGGCCGGCATCCCGCATCCGCCGCATCACCTTCTTTTCACACTCGTTCAGGGCGTTCAGCCCCACGAAGACATACTGCTGCGTCCCGGGGAAGACGTCCGCCAGCACATCGGCGGCCGGCCGGTCCGCCATCCGGTCCGCGACGGTCCGGTAGACCATGCCTTCATAGGCCAGGCCTTTCTCTTCCAGCCGTTCCCGGAACCCCATGTACAGCAGGTACAGCAGGTTCCATACCTGCAGGAAACGTTCCTTGACGGAAGGATGTTCCGCATCCGGATCGACTTTCAGCCGGCCTCCCGACTTGAAATGGGAGACAAACCCTTCGATGGCCGCCTGCTGTTCCGGCGTCAGATAGGAGAACGTATCCTGGATGTCACGGAACTCGGCGACGTTGGTAAAAAGCTGCTTCGGATCGACCCGGTATTTGTCGACATCGCCGAAATCCCCGAGGATGACATCACCCCAGAAGATGAAATCGTCCAGCGGTTCCGCCCTGGGATTCAGCGACCGGTATACGTCATACAGTTCCAGCAGCAGGGTGACCCGGTCCGCCACAGGGGAGCCGTACAGGGTCTGGAAGAAATCACTGACCGTCAGCAGACGGGGCAGGAGGACCGGCCGGGCAATGCCGCCGTGGCCGGGAGCCATGGCGTTGAGCATCCTGTCCGCGACCGCCTCCTGCAGGTATTTCTTGAAGAATACCATCGAGCGGCGGTTCGGAAAGATGAAACAGTGATTCTCTATGTCGGAAGCGGTGAAATAATGGACCGCTACCTGCTGCAGGAAAGGTGTCATATCCTTACAAAAATAAGGATTTCCGGAGAAATAAAGAACAGTTGGACGGAAAGGTGCATTTTTTTTGGAGAATGACGGGAAATCACTATATTTGTATTGATAGATTTGAATAATTCAAATTAACAACATTAAAAGGACAAGATCATGAAAAAGAAATTCAGATGCCTTGTTTGCGGATACGTCTATGAGGGCGAGAATCCGCCGGAGCGCTGCCCGCAGTGCAAAGCTCCCGCCAGCAAATTCGTAGAGATCAAGGATGAGGAAGGCAAGCCGCAGTGGGCTTGCGAGCACCACATCGGCGACGGAAAGGTCGAGGACGAAGAGATCATGGAAGCGCTGCGCCACGACTTCCAGGGAGAATGCAGCGAGGTCGGCATGTACCTGGCCATGTCCCGCCAGGCCGAACGCGAGGGCTACCCGGAGATTGCCGAGGCTTTCAAGCGCTATGCGTTCGAAGAGGCCGAGCATGCCGCCAAGTTCGCGGAACTGCTGGGCGAATGCGTCTGGGATACCAAGACCAACCTGGAGAAGCGCTACCAGGCCGAGGCCGGCGCCTGCGAAGGAAAACTGAAGACCGCCATGCGCGCCAAGCAGCTGGGCTATGACGCCGTCCACGACACCGTCCACGAGATGGCGAAGGACGAGGCCCGTCACGGTGCCGGTTTCTACGGACTCCTGCAGCGCTATTTCGGGAAATAAGCCACCTGGAGCCGAAAGGAAAAAGGGGGATGACCATCTGCTTGGTCATCCCCCTTCGTTTTACAGGTCGTCTTCGTCCGTGATGCCGAAACGGTTGGCAATGTCGTCGGGAATCTCCTCGAAGTCGAGGGCGTCCCAGGCGGCATCCATCTCGCGGCGGTCCTTTTTCGTCGGCCGGCCCGCACCGCGGTCACGGCGCAGGAAGAAGGTCTCGACGGGCGCCTTGAGTTTGTCCAGTTCGGCCTGCGGCGTCAGGTTCTCGGCGAAGTCAGGCACCAGTTTGGCACCCAGACGGTGCTCGGTGAGGGCCTTGACCTTGTAGACATACTGGACGATGCCCTTGCGGATTTCGAGGACTTCGCCCACCTTGATCATCTTGGAAGGCTTGGCGGGAACGCCGCCAACCTTGACTTTGTTGCCCTTGCAGGCATCGGTCGCGTCGCTCCGGGTCTTGAAGACGCGGATGGACCACAGATACTTGTCCAGACGGGTTACATCAGCCATGGTGTCGTAAATTAACAAACGTATAACAGATCCTTCGCTTCGCTCAGGATGACAGACAGATCAGGATTCCGGATGGGAAAGCTCATAGTCGATCCGGTCGTCCAGATCCTCGTCGACACTGTAGTCCTCCCCTTCCAGATACGGTTCCGCAGCGGGATCGATGTAAGAATCCGGCGCGGAGGAAGGCCGGACCGCCGTCTCGAGGAGCACGGTGTCCCGGTCCCGCGGGACGAGGAAGAAATCCGGTGTCTCGGCCGGAACGAGGAGCACTTCTCCCTTTTTCAACAGATAACTGTCCATGCCCCCGGCACGGGGGACCTGGAGCGAGGCCTCCCCCTCGGCGCAGGCATACAGCAGGAAACTGCCGAACTGCTCCGTATACAGGTGCAACGGGTCCGTCAGGCGGATCCGCGTCACCTGGAACGCCTCGGTATCCGTCAGTTTGTCGGCAAGGCGGTCTTCCGGACGGATGTCCGCATGGGTGTGATTCTCCTGCGGAGCCGCAGGGGCGACATAGGCTTTCAGGTCGATGAAATCGAGCGCATCGCCCAGACCGAGGTCTTCCGGGTCCGCATCGGCACCCCAGCCGAAGACCGTGACATCCAACATCGAAGCCTCGGATATCTCGATAATGTCCAATCCGTTCGCCGCGGCATGGACCGTCCCGGGCGCGATGTAATACCAGTCCCCGCGTTTCGGCGTCACGGCATGCAAGCACTCCGCCAGGCTGCCGTCCAGGCTGCGGTTGTAAAACTCGGCGGCGGTCATCGACCGGTTCAGCCCCAGATACAGACGGGATCCCGGTTCTGCACCGGCGATGTACCAGAGTTTGGCCTTTCCGAGGGCGTCAAACCGCTCGCCGGCCAGCGCATCGTCCGGGCAGACGGTCAGCGGCATCCGCTCTTCGACCCGCAGGGCTCGGACGGCGACCGGATACTGCCGTCCGTAATAATAATATACATTGTCACCGACCATGCGGTCGATGTACGTCTCCATGATATCGCTCAGGGAATCTCCTTCCAGCCAGCCGTCCTTCGCCGCCGTGTCATAACGGCCCAGGTCGGCGATCAGGAACCGTTCCTTTCCCCACGGATGCAATGCTTCGACCGGTTCGAAATGCATCGGGTACAATTTCTTTTCTTCTTCCATGTTTTTCTTCATGCAACCGCCGCAGCGGAAATGGTCAGACATACAAAAATAACAATTTTTACGCGGTTCAGGCACATTTCTGCCAAGAAATGTTACATTTGCAGGCAGACACCTGAAAGAGAAAGCATGATGGTCATCACCCTCATCCAGGCCGATCTGCAATGGGCGGATCCGGCCCGTCCCGGTCACGGAACTGGCCGAATTCGAGGAGGCGGCCGCTTGCGGGACCGCCGTCGTGATCACACCGATGTCCCACATCGACATCAAGCTGGTCCTGGAGGAAGACGCCATCGCCCGGTCCTACCGCTTCACGCCGGACGGGGAAGTCGGACCGGTCTGCACGAAACTCTACCGCCGCATCACCGGCATCCAGTTCGGCGAGATCGAAGACACCCACGGCTGGTGCCACTTCGTCGATTGACCGGAACTTTTATTTGCTTGAATAAGGGTAAAATCGTATCTTCGTACCAAAGATACGATTCCATTATGAAAGCCCGATCATTCCTTTGCAGTCTCCTGTTCCCCGCCTTCCTGTGCGCCTGCGGGAACAGCATCGTCATCGAAGATTTCGAACATGGCCTGGACCGCTGGACCGCGGAAGGAGAAGCCTTCTCCATCGCCGCCCAGGACGCCGGAGTCAGCGGTTACATGGGTTCCTCCTTCCTCCGGAGCACGGAGGACGACACCCTGTCCGGATCCCTGACCAGCGAACCTTTCGTCCTGTCCGGTCATTATGTCAACATGCTGCTGGGCGGTCCCAAGGCCACCGGTTTCGGCGGAGCCGGGACTTCCGTCCAATTGCTGGTAGACGGTGAGCCAGTCCGCACGGCATCTTCCGTCAGCGACGACCCGTCCGTCCTGGAATGGGTGTCCTGGGATGTGCGGGACCTGGCCGGGAAAGAAGCCGTCATCCGGATCGAGGCTGCGCCCGCACGCGTTTTCGGAACCCGCCGGATACCCCGCGGATACCTGCTGGTCGATGAGATCCAGCAGGGGGCCAAGCGGTTCAGCACCTACTACGACGAGTACGCCGTGACCCTCAAGGCAGACAAGAAATACATCCTCATCCCGGCCTCCAATACCGGCATCAACTCCCGCCTCTCCGTAGAAGTGGACGGCGTCAACATCCTGGGAAACGCCCAGAGCGCCCGTCCGGCTTCGAAGGACATCGAATATTTCATCCCGGTCGACGTCGAACCGTACAAAGGGAAGGACGTGACGGTCAAGCTGACCGGCATCAAGGAGTCGGATGCAGTTTTCGGTGCCATCCGGACGTCGGATGACAGGGGCAACGATCCGGACGAGACCTACCGGCCGCTCGTGCATTTTTCGCCGGCCTTCGGCTGGACCAACGATCCGAACGGCATGGTCTACACCGGCGGCGAATGGCATCTTTCCCTCCAGTACAATCCCTATGGCACCTCCCACGGCAACATGCACTGGGGCCTGAGCGTATCCAAAGACCTGATCCACTGGGAAGACCGGCCGGCCATCATCGCACCGGACGAACTGGGCTCCATCTTCTCCGGCAGCGCCGTCGTGGACCATGACAACACCGCCGGCTTCGGCAAGGATGCGATCGTAGCGATCTATACCTCTGCCGGACAGGGCCAGCGCCAGAGCATCGCCTGGTCGACGGACGGCGGATACACCTTCCACAAATACGAAGGAAACCCCGTCCTTTCCGATCCGGAGCAGCGGGACTTCCGCGATCCGAAAGTCAACCGGATCGGCGACCAGTGGGTCATGGCCCTCGCCTGCGGCCAGGTCATCCGCTTCTACGGATCCCCGGATCTCAAGGAATGGCATTTCCTCAGCGACTTCGGCACGGGGCTCGGTTCGCATGCCGGCGTCTGGGAATGCCCGGATCTGCTGCGTTTCGAATATGAAGGCAAGGAAAAATGGGTGCTCTTCGTCAGCATCAACCCGGGCGGTCCGAACGGAGGCAGCATCACCCAGTACTTCATCGGCGATTTCGACGGACAGCGCTTCAAGGCGGACCCGCTTCCCTACCCGCTCTGGGTGGATGAGGGCGTCGACAATTACGCCGGCGTCACCTTCGCCGACGCACCGGACGGCCGGACCGTCTTCATGGGCTGGATGAGCAACTGGGCCTACACCGGATCGACTCCGACCCTGGCATTCCGCAACGGCATGACCCTGCCGCGTGACCTCTTCCTCAAGGACAACGGCCGTCACCTCATCCTCGCCAGCGTTCCCTCACCGGAAGTGGACGCCGCCCGCGGCGCCAGCCGGCAGGTAGAGGGTATCGAAGCGGCCAACGGCTATACCCTTCCCGAGATTCTCGCCGAAAACAAGGGCGCCTATGAACTCGACTTCACCGTCGTGCCGGATGCCCCGGGCCGCTTTAGCCTGTCCCTTTCCAACACAAAGGGAGAGAAGGCCGTCTGGACCTTCGACCTACGCAATGACCGGCTGGAACTGGACCGGAGCAAGAGCGGCCTGACGGATTTCCACCCGTCCTTCGCCGCCAAGCCCGTCACGGTCGGACTGAACCCGCGGGAAGAATACAAGTGCCGGCTGTTCGTCGACAAACTGTCCACGGAACTCTTCATCAACGACGGTGACATGGTCTTTACCAACTGCGTCTTCCCCACGGAGGTCTACAACCATTTCGCCATTCAGGCGGAGGGATGCAAGATCCAGGTCAAAGACGTCCAGGTCCATGAACTGAAATAGCCATGGATGCCGTCCTGACCGCCCTGCTGATCCCGTTGCTCGGCACCGTCCTGGGATCCGCTTTCGTCTTTTTCATGAAGAAAGACATGCCGTCCGCCCTCCAGAAAGCCCTGCTGGGCTTCGCCTCCGGTGTCATGGTGGCTGCGTCCGTCTGGTCCCTGATTATCCCGGCCATCGAGATGGGAGAAGGAAAGGCCGCGATCGTACCGGTCACCATCGGCCTGCTGGCCGGATTCGCCGTCCTGCTGCTGATTGACTACATCACACCGCACATCCACCCGACCGGCGAGGAAGAAGGTCCCCGGAGCAAACTGTCCCGGACCACGAAACTGGCCCTGGCCGTCACCATCCATAACTTCCCGGAGGGTATGGCGGTCGGCGTCGCCATCGCAGGCGCCCTGAACGCGAATTTCAGCATGGCCGGTGCCCTGGCGCTTTCCCTGGGCATCGCCATCCAGAATGTTCCGGAAGGGGCCATCATCTCCATGCCGCTCCGCGCGGCGGGGAACAGCCGCCTGCGGGCATTCGGCATCGGCAGCCTCAGCGGTGTTGTCGAACCCCTCGGCGGTGCGCTGGTCCTTCTGCTGGCCTCTGCGGCAACGGCGACGATGCCTTACCTGCTGCCTTTCGCAGCCGGCGCCATGCTGTATGTCGTCATTGAAGAATTGATTCCGGAAGCCTCGGAGGGCGAGCATTCCAACATCAGCACCATCGGTTTCGCCCTCGGCTTTGCGCTGATGATGGTGCTGGACGTCGTCCTGGGCTAACCGTTCAGCGAAGCCTTGGCGGCCTCCACGGCCGCGATGACCCGGTCGCACCAGGCATCGAATTCCGGATCAAGGATTTGCAGTTCCGGATGGGCCAGGATGTTTTCAATCGTCCTGCGGATTCCCTGTTCATAGCGGACCGTCGCCTGGAAACCGGGGACGGCCTGCTTCAGTTTGGCGTTGTCGAAGATGACGCTGTTGGCCTTGTCTCCCGTCAGGTTGCCCAGCAGGTCATAGGGAGCGACGGCGGCCAGGAAATCCGACGAGACATGGTACGGGCGCAGCGGCACGCCAAGCACGTCCGCGCAGATCCGGTAGATCTGGTTCCAGGTCAGGGATTCGTCCGAGGTGATGGTAAACGCGTTGCCCAGGGCATGGGGATTGTCCATCAGGCCGATGAACCCCTTGGCAAAATCCGTATTGTGGGTCAGGGTCCAGAGCGATGTCCCGTCCCCGTGGATGAGGACCGGTTTCCCGTCCAGCATGCGGCGCAGTACCTGCCAGGATCCCTTGTCGCCATGGATGCCGACCGGAACGGATCGGTCGCCATAGGTATGGCTCGGCCGGATGACCGTCACCGGGAAACCTTCGGTACGGTATTTCTCCATCAGAAAGTCCTCGCAGGCAATCTTGTTGCGGGAATACTGCCAGAATGGATTGGCCAGCGGGGTCCCTTCCGTGATGTACGGAGAAACCAGCGGCTTCTGGTACGCCGAAGCCGAACTGATATAGATATACTGACGGGTCCGGCCCCGGAAGAGCCGCCAGTCTCGCTCGACGTGCTGCGGCACGAAGCCGATGAACTCCGCCACGCAGTCCCAGGTCTCCCCTTCCAGCAGGGCCCGGACACGGTCTTCATCCGTGATGTCCGCCTGGATGATCCGGACACCCTCCGGCACATCCCCGTTGCGGTTGCCCCGGTTCAGCAACGTCAGTTCCCATTCTTCGCCGGCAGCGAGGGCGGCGGTGATGGCCGTGCTGATCGTACCGGTACCGCCGATAAAAAGCGCTCTCCTTTTCATATCCTTCGATTGATTTGACCAAATATAAGAAAGAATTCCGGGAATCCGAACAGGATTTGTTGATGTTGTCCGGAAATAAACCTATCTTTGAAAGGGACATGAACCAGAAGTCCCTGAACAGATTATGATGAAACGACTTTTCCTCCTGGCTGCCGCCCTGAGCGGGCTGTGCACGGCTGCACTGGCCGACAACATCCGTTTCGCTTCCCATCCGTCGCTCTCCCCGGACGGCAAGCAGATTTACTTCAGCTACGACGGGGATATCTTTTCGGTCCCCGCGACCGGCGGACAGGCGACCGCCGTCATCACGATGCCCGGCGTCCAGGACTCCCCGCTCGTTTCTCCCGACGGCAAATGGCTGGCCTTCAGTTCCGACATCCAGGGCAACAATGATATTTACGCCGTCCCCGTCGCCGGCGGCCAGGCCGTCCAGCTGACCTTCCATGAGTCACCGGACATCCCGATCTCCTGGTCGGCCGACTCGCGGTACATTTACTTTGAATCCACCCGGGCCAGCGCCCGCAAGACGACCTTCCGGGTCGCCGTTGCCGGCGGTACGCCCCAGCTGATGTTCGAGGGCTTCTTCAACACCGTCGTGAACCTCGCCGAAAACCCGAAGACCGGCGAATTCCTCTTCAACGAATCGATGGAGAGCCTCAGTTTCCCGACCCGCAAGCGGTATGTCGGCGACCACAACCCGAACATCAAGTCCTGGAATCCCAAGACCCGCACCTACACGGAACTGACCGATTACATCGGCAAGGACCAGTGGCCCATGGCCGACCGCAACGGGAACATCTACTACGTCAGCGACGAACTGAACAAGGAATCCAACATCGTCAAGTACGTCAAGGGCGGAAAGCCGGTCCAGCTGACCGCTTTCGACCAATCGGTCCAGTACCCGTCCATCGCCTTCGGCGGAGCCGCCATCGTCTTCCTGAAGGACTATGAGATCCAGGTTCTCGACCTGGCCAGCGGACAGGTCCGCACCCCGCAGATCGCCATCGCCTCCGGCAGCGTGCCGGTCCGGCGCTCTTTCGCGGAACAGACCCCGACCGCCGCGGACGTGTCTCCGGACGGGAAGAAGTTCGCCCTGGTCATCCGCGGCGGACTCTACATTTCCGATACGAAATGCAAGTATCTCCAGAGGCTCGCCACCCCTTCCGATGAACGGGTCAGTGAAGTCGTCTGGGGCGACGACAGCAAAACCCTCTATTACACCCGGACGGACAAGGGCTGGACGAACCTGTTCCGCATTGCAGCCGACGGTTCTGCAGCGGAAACTGCCGTCTTTACGTCCCGCAACAATACCAAGAACCTGACCCTCAACCACAAACGGACCAAGCTCGCCTTTATTGACGGCAGCCGTTCCGTGATGCTGCTGGACACCCGGACCGGTGCGACGTCCCGGATTGCCGAAGCGGAATTCTGGTCCTTCCAGGGCTATGACCTCGCCTTCTCCTACGACGACAGTTACCTCGCCTTCGATGCCATGCACATGTTCGAATCCGACATCTTCCTGTACAGTTTCAAGGACGGCAAACTGGTCAATTTCACGAACTCCGCCTCCGTCGAGCGCGGTGCGGTCTTCTCCCCGGACGGAAAGGACATGTACCTGCTGGCCAACCCGACGTCCGCCTCCTTCCCGAAGGGCTCCCGGGCTTCCCTGTACAAGCTTCCGCTCCGCAAATACGACACTCCGTTCAAGTCGGCCGTCGTAGACGACCTGTTCAAGGACAAGAAGGACGCGCCCAAGAAAGACTCTTCCGTCGTCATCGATTTCAAGAATATCCATGAGCGGCTGGTGCGCGTCGAAAGGGACGGCAGCCAGAGCGGTCTGTACGTGTATTCTTCGAAGGGCAAGGATTACCTGCTCTACCGTTCGATGGGTTCCGGCGCCCCCGGGACCTGGGCGTTGGAGATTTCGGATCCGGATGCCAAGCCGAAGCAGATCAAGGACCTCAACGGCGGCGTTTTCTTCAGCAGCAAGGACGCCCTTTACTGCTTGGGCGGCGGAGCCATCTACAAGGTCGACCCGGGTGCGGGAAGCGCCTCGAAGACCGCCGTTTCTAAAAACGTGGAATCCGTGCTGGGCGATGAATTCAGCCAGATGTTCTACGAAGCATGGGCCGTCATGGAGCAGAATTACTATGATGTCAACTTCCACGGGACAGACTGGTATGCCGACCGGGATTACTATGCCTCCTTCCTGCCGTATGTCCGGACCCGCGCGAATCTCCGCACCCTCATGGCTGACATGCTGGGCGAACTGAATTCCTCGCACCAGGGCTTCACGTCCAACGGTTCCGAGGAGAAGCAGGAGACCAAGATCCAGACCTATGCGACGGGCATCGTCTTCGACAACGCGGCGCCGTACACGGTTGCCGGAGTCCTGGAAGGCTCCCCGGCGGACAAATTCGAAATCGATCTCCGCAAGGGAGACAAACTGGTCGCCGTCGCGGGCGTGCCGGTTGACGAGAAACAGAACCGCGAGAAGTATTTCTCCGGTGCCGTGTCGCTGGATGAACTGAAACTCACTTTCAGCCGCAGCGGCAAGCCGTTCGACATCAAGGTCCACCCGGCTTCCTTCACCACCGTCAAGACCTTCGCCTACAAGGAGTGGGAAGAGCAGCGCGCCGAGATGGTCTCCCGAAAGACCTCCGGGAAGGTCGGTTACATCCACATGCGCGCCATGGGAGACGAGGACCTCAACAACTTCCTCCTGAAGATGCATACGGATGTCTATGGCAAGGATGCCCTGATCCTGGACCTGCGCTACAACAACGGCGGCAATGTCCACAAGGAAGTCATCGATTTCCTCCGCGGCCAGGCCCACTTCGAATGGTCCTACCGCGACTTCCCGAAGACGAGCCATCCGAATGTCGCGCCGGCCGGCAAACCGATCGTCGTCCTCGTCAATGAACACAGCCTTTCCGATGCCGAAGTGACTTCCAACGGCATCAAGACCCTCGGCATCGCCAAACTGGTCGGCACCGAGACCTACCGCTGGATCATCTTCACCTCTTCGGTGCGCCTGCTGGACGGTTCCACCATCCGCATGCCGGCCTGGGGCTGCTACAGCGTCCTCGACGGCTCCGACCTGGAGAATACCGGCGTCAAGCCCGACATCTATGTCAAGAATACCTTCAAGGACCGTCTGGAAGGGAAAGACCCGCAGTTGGATGCCGCCATCGCGGAAATCCTCCGCGAGATGAAATAACCGGCGGCCCTGCCATGCAGAATGCTGTCATCAGTCCTTCTATCGGACCGGTGACAGCATTCTGCGTTTCCCGGACAGGAGAACCGAAGTCCGCCTATTTGTACCGCCGGAAGGAATAGATGGTCTTGACCCCCAGGGATTCTTTCTGGAGGACCAGCCTCGTACGGGTCATCTCCAGAACCGTGTATGTTCCCGAGAGGCGCATTTCGTACTGGAGCCCCTGCGTAAGCCAGAGCGTCTTCGTAAAGCGGATCTGTTTCCTGGCGGCGTTGAAAGAGAACTGAGCGCCGTCGACATCCACATCTTTGAGGTCAAACTGCGTGAAACTGCCTTTCTTGGCAAGGGCGATGCGGGGCTCGCTCAGGGAAAGATAGAAATGGACGCCGGAGTAATCGACTTGATTCCGCATTCCGTTTCCAATGGAACCGGCGGGGACGACCGCTTTGGAATCCAGCGCCCACACGCCGTAAATCGCTCCCGAGAGATCGCCGGTATGACGGACGTTCGAAACGCCGCAGGATGTGAGGATGGCCATACAGGCGATGACAACTGCAAATAACAACTTTTTCATAACATTCCGTATAAGGGTTTGTATAATAAGGAATCTGTTCCAATCTTCTTTTTATCGGGTTGTTATTTCGCTGGGGAGAAGATTGTCGTGTTTGTCAGCACTGTCCCAAAGGTAAGTCCATAGAATAGACCTTCTGGACGATCGACGGAAGAAAGCGCATAGAAGCCTTGTCCCGGGTGTGCGGCTTCATATTGTTCCTTATCCGCCAGGACGGACGCAGGCAGGACCGTATTCATGTCGAGAGGATAGCGCGT
>CADCRA010000080.1 GCA_902803715.1 uncultured Bacteroidia bacterium | reverse complement strand
TGGAACCAGTTCAACGACCTGGTCGCCCAGCTGGAGCGCGACTACCCGCCGCAGGCGGAACAGCAGCCGGAGGCGGATCCGGACGATGCCGGCAAACTCAAAGCCTTCATGGAAGAGGATCCGGCCTACGAAGAAGCCCTGGAAGTCGTCAAGAACTACTACGCGACCTTCTATGCGGACGATGCCGTCGGTAACCGGCTGAGGGAGAAATACATCGACGACCTGCTCCGGTCCAAATACCCGGTCCTGGCCTATCCGATCTTCCCGGAACCCGCGTATTATTATCTCCGGAAGTTCTCCGAGGAAATGATCGTCCCCGGTGCGGGAAAACTCCCGCAAGACAGCGTCAGCGTCTTCCAGGCCAACCCCGCTTTCGTGGAGTCTTACCTGGCCGGCATGAATACCGAAATGGCCCGTGAACTCCTCTGGCGGGAATACCCGACGGACCAGCGCGGCTCCTATTTCCGCAAGTTCTGGGATTCCGAGAGCAGCAAGGAAAGCATCCGGAAAGACGAATTCTTCGACATCAAGCCGATGCATACCTGGACCGGCAGCCTGGGCGGCAATATGGCCGAGGGCAAGACCGGCCTGGTGATCTTCGTGCTCAAGGGCCGTCTGATGCGGCTGTACCCGACCACGCGGATCTATCTCTGGCGGGCCGCCTGCAATGCGAAGACGAAGAAACTGGATTATGACCCTTCCGCCCGGGACGGCGACGGCATCCTGCGTCCCGTCATGGAGACCTTCCTGAACGAGGATACCCTGCTGGTCGGTTTCAAGGCGGACTTCTATGACATCCTGGGCAATCCCGCCCAGAAAGACTACGGCTATTTCCTGGCCTTCCAGGAAGATGTCGAAGACCTGGATTTCACGGTCGAGAAAGAGAACGATCTGGATCATCCCGATGCGGGAACCATTGCGGATGCGCTCAAGAATGATCCCTCGATCTACGGCAAGCATATCTCCCTGTTCCTCCAATAAATCCCGATTGCCATGACTTATACAAGCAAGCCGATAACGGCTGAGGAAGCGTTCAATGACCTTCTGAAGCAGATTGACAGCAATCAGTCCCTGGTCCTGCTCCCGCTGCGGTTGGAGACCCATTTCCGTGAAGGAGACCTCCCGTCCATTCCGGTTCCGGGAGGAGATGTCACTTCCGGCCAGACGGGTGCCGGGCGCGAGAAGCGTCGGGAACTGTGCGTCCGCATCTTCCCGGATGAGATCTTCGTCAATTACTGGCGCGATGAGATGACCCGGGACGAATACGATGCGGGCCGCTGGTTCTGGATGCAGTGGTTCATCGCCAGCGGAAGCGAGAAACGGGAGTACGAGGCCTGGCAGGTCCTGTGCAAGAAATTCCCGGTTGCCCGTGCGGCCTGGATCGCCCGCAAGACCCGGCTGAAGGACCTCAGCCGGTACCGGGGCGACTTGGCCGGGAGCGAGGGTTCCCTGTTCTACCGCCGGCCCTATACCCGCCTCGCCCATGTGGACGAAGCCTGCGATGACATCTATGTCAACCTGGCCAAGGTCGTGCTGGACCAGAGCCTGAAAAAGGATCCCTATACCGGGGAATACCTCAATGAAAAGGACCTCCGGGTGTGTTTGGGGAAAATCAAGGACGATATGCACAACATCGACCGGGACCTGGTCTCCTGCGAGTTCATCGTTGATTACCTGTACGACAAGATCGATTCGACCATCCGGTACCTGGCCAAGCGCCTGCGGAATTACCGGGCGTTCTATGACCGGTATCCCGGCCTGTATGCCGACAACCGCCGGATCATGGAAGTCTGGGACATGGACTATACCATCCTGAAATCCATGCAGGAGGAAGTCCGCATCTTCCAGCAGAAACTCCAAGGGAAACGGATTTCCCTGAAGGACCTGATCAAACGCTATCTGGATGATCCGAAAAACGATGTTTTCCCCGAGGTGAAACTGGTGGATTCCCGCAAGTCCTTCGCCCCGACCGTCGACATGCTGCCGGACCAGTTCCTGCTGATTGCGGAGCCGATGGACAAGAACAAGGATAAGATGTTCGTCTTCGGCAATCCGGTCAACAAGTCCATCCGGATGGTCCCGGATCCCGATACGCTGGCCGACAACGTCAAGGTCGACGCCGGCACGCTGAAGGTGGAGCGGGCGCTCCGCTGGATGACGGACTACGACCAAGCCTGGGCGGACGGCATGGCCGTCACCCTCCCGCTGGAGAAAGACGACACCGCATTCCGGTACATCTATGTGCTGGGTGTCCGCAAGCCGACGAACCACGATGCCGCCGATCTGGAACATCTTTTCAGCGGCCACAACTACCTGGGCGAGGGCATGGCCTTCGTCAACAGCGCCAGTCCGACCAACCTGGTGGACGGCGGGGCCGGATCCGACGTGATCTCTGAAGAGGATGAGATGCGGCTCCGGTACGAAATCGAGGTCAACGACCTGTACAACCAGGCGATGGACATGGACGCGAACGATCTTGCCAAGGCGTTGCAGATAGACGGTGTCAATAGTCTTTATCATGTCCCGGATGCCGACGACGCCAACCAGCGGAAAGCCCGGATCGCGACCCGTGCCCTGTGGGCCCGGGTCCGGAAAAACCTCTCGGGCGATAACCAGGCGTTCGAGCAGTTCTTCGATTTCATCGGTACCTTCCTCGAGGAGAATGTCCGGGCGACCGGACCGCTCCCGATGGTGCGCATCGGCAACGTTCCCTACGGCTTCCTGCCGGTGACGGACCATGAGCATGTCTTTGCGACGATGAATTCGTCCGAGGATGCGCTGCTCCGGATCCTGTACGACACCCTCCTCGGCCTGGGCAACGAGTGGAAACGGATCCGCAACGAGAAGGTGGTCGCCGCGGACCGCATGGCCGGTGCCGAAGCGGAGAAAGACTTCCTGTCGATGATCGGACAGGCGCCGCGTTCCATCGAGGTCTATGAACGGAAACTGGTGGATTCCCCGCTGCTGCCGGAGCGTCAGACCCAGGCGGAAAACGCCCTGGAATACCTTGCACAGGGCAAGTTGTTCCGGTCCACGCCGGTCATCGATGCCTGCCGGGTATCCTCCCTGGAGGAACTGAAAGCCTGCGTGCAGGAAGCCTTCAAGAACTTCCATCTTACCGCCGATGATGCCGAAACGGAGCGGCTGGTCTGCGAGTTCATGGATCTGTTCACTTACCGGCTGGATGCCTGGTTCACCGGCATGGCCTGGTACCTGCACAACCATCCGGAACGGACCAGTTACATTGCCGAAAAACCCCGGCCGGCCATCGGCGCCTACGGCTGGATTTTCAACCTGACCGAAAACCGGAACGCCGCCGGGCAGAAGGACGAAGGGGAGTTCATCCTGGCTCCGTCCCTGCAGCATGCGCTGACGGCCGCCGTCCTGCGCGCCGCTTACCTGAACACGCAGAAGGAGACCGGCGATCCGCATATGTGCATCAACCTGTCGTCGATGCGGTCCCGGGCCGCGCTGCGGATGATCGAGGGCCTGCGGGACGGCATGTCTACGGGCACCGTCCTCGGTGCGGACCTGGAGCGGTACCTGCACGATGCCTACAAGATCTACGGGGATGAGATGGACGAGTTCATCTATCCGATGCGCAAACTCTTCCCGTTGACCCTGGACATCCAGGCCCAGCAGACGGAATCCGACCGGATCCAGGCCTCCAACTATATGATGCAGGTCATCAACGGCGAGGCCCTGCTGAATACTTTCCTGAAAGACTGGCATTATGACGGCCGCCTGGCCGACTGGCTCGAGGACCATGCGCCGAAAATGGCGTGGTACAAGGCCCTGAAAGACGCCGGCGTGCCGGTCGACAGCAAGAAGCGGACGCTGTCCCTGCTGATCGAGCGGATGTACGATTCGTACGACGCCCTGAATGACCTGCTGCTGGCGGAAGGCGTGCACCGCCTCGTCATGAACGATGCCGCATCCTTCGAAGCCATCGCCAAATTCATGGCCAAGGGATCGGGCAACCTTCCGGATCCCGCCATCCTCAAGACCCCGATGGATTATTTCGCCGTGGCCCACAAGACGGGCGTGGCGGTTCCGGTCGAGGCGTGGGGGAAAGGCGCCATGGGCAAGGCGGAGCCGGGCCTGAATGCCTGGGTGGGCTCGCTGATCGACGGCATGGACAAGATCTGGTTCCATGTAGCCTATACCGCCGTCCCGGGCGAAGAGCCCCGGATCTGGCCGGAGACCCTTGCCTCCCTGGATGTCCAGCCGCTGGAATACCTGTACCTGTCCGGAAACGAGCACGCCTTCCATGCCTTGCTGGAATACCGCTGGCGCAGCCGGGAAGGCATCCTGAACGGAACCGTGACAATCCGTACCGGCCATCCGGACGAGAATGCACCGGGAGAGGTCTCCTTCCACCAGGACGGATTCCGTTTCTCGCTCTATGAGGATTCCCTCCGCATCGATGCCCTCCGGGCCCTGCTGGCGCGGTCCCGGGCGATGACGGTTTCGGACTGGGATCCGGCCATCGTCTCCGATGCGGACATCGAAAGCTGCCAGGATGTTGAAGAACTCCGGGACCGTTTCCTGGACCTGTATGCGACGTGCAACAACCTGCGCCGTGCCATGGCCGAATGCTACCGGTCCTGGCATCCGGAAACCGGCCTGACGGACAAGGATATCGCCTCGGTGCTGTCGCTGCTCTCCGACTGCATCGCCATCGGTCTGCCGGAAGCGGCCATCCCGTATCCGTACGGACTTTCCCTGACGGGGATCGACAAGATCACCCAGCGGGTGCGGTACGACGAAGTCCTGGACCGCCAGAAAACGTTCATGGAACAGTTCTTCCATGCCGTCTCGGTCCTGGATCTCCGGATCAATGAAGCCGGCGCTACGGCCCAGGTCGCGGCGAACGGCAAGGATACCGTGAAGCATTACAGCCAGGCCATCCGCAAACTGACCCAGGATTCCTTCCTGGTCGTTCCGCGTTTCCGTCCGGTTCCGCTGCTGGCGAATGAGCAGCGCAGGGTTTTCGAAAGCGGTATCCGCAGTGTTTCCGGCTATTACGGCGTGTCGGATGCCGACATCGCCGACTGGTGCGCCGAAGTCAGCGCCGTCCATCCGGGCATGCATCTGTGGAACCAGGTCATGATGTTCCAGCAACTCTCCGGAAAGCTGGTGATCGACGACGAAGAGGTGGCCATCCTGCAGAAACGGTCGGACAATACCTATCCCCGGCACTGGATGGGCGAGGCCATGAACGAGACCTATATGAGCGACGCCGACTCCCTCCTCCTGTTCGGCAAGAAGCGGATGGCGCCCCTGGCTGCGCGCAGCCTGTACGCCGGCATCATTTTCGACAGTTGGGCCGAATACATCCCGTACGCCCGGCACACCGCCGGCATGGTCTTCCGGTGCGACCAGCCGGATGCGGAGGCTCCGCAGACGGTCCTGCTCGCCGAATTCCCGGAACTGAACAACCGTACCCATCCCTGCTGGGACCTGGAGCATATCCGGAATATCCTGGACTCCACGCGGTTCCAGATCCAGAACCGGGCCGTCGATCCCGACATGATCTACAGCGACCCGAAACTCTCGCAAATCTTCCCGCTCCTGTCTGACGCCATCCTGTCCCTGCCGGACATCGATTTCGTCTACACCTCCGGCATCGCGCCGGCCGAGATCCGGGAAAGACTCCGCAAAGCCGTCTGGCAAGGCATCTTTGATTACATGCCGGGCGGACAGATCCTGAAAGAGTTCCTTAACACCGCCAACTACCATGACCTCCAGTAAAGCTTCAAACCCTATCCCCAGTTGGAATGCGGAGATTTCCGAAATCCGCAAACGCGGTTCCTGGGATGCCCGCCTGGTCACCCGTTATGAAGGCAGGGCCCGCAAGAAGGACTACGCGCAGGCGCTGTCTTTCGAGGCCCATGATCCGATGTGGCTGCTGACCCGTCAGTGGCAGTTCGGCCGTTTCCAGGGAAACGACTGCGGAACGCTGGTTTCCGCCCGCGTCAACCTGCAGACGCAGTTCGTGGACGGCATCTGTCCGGGTCAGGACAGGCATCAGTCCCGGACGGTCCGCCAGGGCGAGCCTTGGGAACCCTATGTGGAGGCCGTTCCTGCCAGGCGGACGCTGGCCGTCCGGGTCGAATCGGCGATGCGGCTGCGTAAAATGGTTCTTGCCAGTGGCAGCACATTGGCGAAACTTCGGGAACAGTATCCGCTCGAAACGGCGTCCCTCCGGGAAGACGGCGACGTGATCGGAGAACTGGCCGATTCCGTCAATGGCCGGCGGACCCGTTTCCTGGAAGTCTACGGCGGCCGGATTTTCGACGGTGTCAAGGCCTATGAGGATCCCGGACTGGCCGACCTCCTGGGGACCTGCATGGACAGGACTGTCGCGCAGGCCCGTGCGAAGGAGTATGTCCAGTGGTTCAAGAAAATGTATGAGCCGGAACAGTCGAAAGGTACGTATTGGAACCGGGAGAAACTGGCCTACGATTTCTCGCTGACCGTCAACAACCGGCTGTATGCGGCGGAGAATTATGCCTCCGGCAGGATCGGATGGCATACGTTTGATGTCGCGGAAGGGGCCGACCTGCTTCTTCCGCAGCGGAATGAAGTGGAGGCGTTCATCCCTGTAAAGGCTTCTTTCCCCGCCGCTCCGGCCCGCCGCCTGTGGGAATATGAAGACCGGAGGGTCCATTTCGGCAACCTGTCGAATGACGATGTCTCGCAGCTGGCGAGCGCCGTGATGATGGAATATGTTTCCATGTACAGCAACGACTGGATGATCGTTCCCGTCGAGGTCGAACCCGGTACGGTCGCGAATGTCGCGTCGATCGAGATCACCGATTGCTTCGGGACGAAAAGGACCATCCGGCATTCGGCGGAGTTGCGGGACGAGGTCATCGCCCAGGTCGGGCCGTCCGTTCCGTTCTCCGACCGGTGGAGCCTGTTCAGCAGCACCCGTGCCCGGGCCTATGACAAAACGGATTTCCGTTCGGTCAGCGGCCTGCTCTTCCCGTCCTCCTTGCTCCGGGTCGGGGAAAGCGAACCCGTCGAGCAGGTCCAGTTCATGCGGGACGAGATGGCCAACATGGTCTGGGGCGTGGAAGAGCGCATTGATGACGAATGCGGTGGCTCCCTGGACGGCAAGACCATGTCCGACAAGGTCCTGGACATCATCGACCGGGAGAAGGGCGACAAGGTCGAGCCCGATGCGGCTGCGGACTTCACCTATCTGGTACAGAACCGGGTGCCGGTCCATTGGATTCCGTTCATCCCGCAGCCGGCTTCCGGTCCCGTAGGACGGGAAATCAGGTTCCGCCGGGCGCGGATGCCGCTTTATTACAAGGGCCAGTTCGAGTGGGCTCGGCCGAGCACGTCCATCCTCGCCATCGAACGCAACGGCAAGGCAGTCCAGCCCTGCTACCTCAATGAAGAGGAAGTGCTCGCATACGGGACCAAGGTCACCCTTTCGGTGCAACGTACCCGGTGGTCTTCCGGAAAGACCTTTCTGTGGCGTGGCTACGCCAAGAAGATTTCCGGCTACCAGGCCAACAGCGGCCTGATGTTCGATGAACTGCGAGCCATCGACAAGGGACCGCAGACCTTGACGGCAACGGATCAGGAATCGGCAGAATGACAAAAGGAATTCATATCTGGAGTACGGCGCCCGGCCTGAAAAAGCGGGGCGGGCGCCCGTATGAACCCACGTATTTCGAACTGGTCTGCCTGGCGCTTTCCGCCATCATGTGGCGCAAATACAACGGAACGATCAAGTTCTATACGGACATGGAGGCCTATGCCTGGTTCGCCAGCCGGAACCTGCTGGACATCTGGGACGGCGGCATCGACACCGAGACGCTCGAGGCCATTCCCGCATCCATCAACCAGGAAATCTTCTGGGCCGGGTCCAAACTCTTCGCCCTGCGGGCGGAACCGGCGCCGGTGGCCATGGTGGAT
>CADCRA010000079.1 GCA_902803715.1 uncultured Bacteroidia bacterium | reverse complement strand
CGCGACCGCTACAGCGTCATCGAAGTGGACAATGCCCACGGTTCCCTTTCCGAGAACGTAACGGCCCGCGAGCCGGACATCAAGCATATTCCCATGCCGGCCGACGGCAGCCTGAAACTCCACATCTTCATCGACCAGAGCATCGTGGAGGTTTTCGCCAACGACTACTCCGTGTCCATGGTCCGTACCTGGCCGATCCGGGAAGACAGCGACCTCGTCTCCTTCCGTGCCTTCGGCAAACCGGCCAAAATCAAGACGTTGAATGCCTGGCAGATGAAGGGCATCGAATAAACGGATTATGAAAACAATGTATCTCGCGCATGCCACGGCAGCCCTGCTGCTGTCCGTGGCAGCGTTGTTCCCGGCATCCGCCCAGGACAACGTACCGCCGGACAACAAATCCGCCGTTCCGTACTACCGTTTCGGTTCCACGCTGCAGGAACAGGAGGCCCAGCTTGCCACCAATCCGATCGTCCTGCAGTTCAAAGAGGAGCGTAAGGAACTGGCCGGCGACCGTTACCGCCCGATCTTCCATTATGTCAACCCTTCGGGAAGCCTCAACGATCCGAACGGCCTATGCTACTGGAACGGGAACTGGCACCTGTTCTATCAGGCGTATCCCGCCGAGGACCGGCGCCAGCACTGGGGCCATGCCGTCAGCAGCGACCTCGTCCACTGGCGTGACCTGCCCTATGCCATCTATCCGGGGCCGGAGTTAAAAGTCTATTCCGGCGGCACCCTGGTCGACGGAGACAAAGTCATTGCCATGTACCATGGTACCATGCTCGGCAACATGGTCGCTACGTCCAGCGATCCGCTGCTGCTTAACTGGGATAAGGTCGGCGACGGCGCCGTCGTTCCGCTGGTCAACCCCAACGGCTTCACCCTTCCCTACTCCGTATTCGACCCCTGCATCTGGAAGAAAGACGGCGTGTATTATTCCATCACCGGCGGCCGTACGCTGACCGGTCCCGGCGGCAAACCTGTCCGGGGGAACTCCCTTTTCCGGTCAAAGGATCTCGAGCACTGGGAATATGTACACGAATTTATTGAAGATGACCGCTTTACCTTTATCGGCGACGACGGTGCATGCCCGTACTTCTGGCCAATCGGAGACAAGTACATGATGAATTTCTTCAGCCACATGAGCGGCGGCCAGTACCTGCTCGGCGACTATGACAAAGTCAATGACAAGTTCCATGTCACCTCCGCCGGCCGATACAACCATGGCTACGGCAGCCCGGGCGGCGTCCATGCGCCCTCCGTCACCCCGGACGGGAACGGAAACCTGATCATCATCTTCAACATGCAGTCCGGTTACATGACCCAGGGCTGGAACCAGATCATGAGTCTCCCGCGAAAACTGACCCTCCTTCCGGACGAAGTCATCGGCCAGGAGGCCGCCGCCGATTATTCCTCCTTGCACTACAACGCGAAATCCGTCGGCCGGACCGCCCTCCCCGCCAACAAGGAAGTCGTCCTGAAATCCGTATCCGGCGATGCGATGGAGATGGATGTCGAGATTGACATGAAGGAGGCCCAGATGGTGGAACTGAACGTTCTCCGCTCTCCCAAGAAAGAGGAGTACACCCGCGTCGTCATCTACCGGGACAAGGGGTTCTCCGGCGGCCTCAATTACATCGCAGGAGACGATACGGCCTATATGCCGGATGACCTGCTCGCCGGCCTGAAAGGCGTACGGATCAACCGTTCCTTCGCCCGGGAGAGCCTGGTCTCCCTGGAGACATCGGCCTCATCCACCCTGCCCGGCGTCAGCATCCGTCCGCCGGAGACCGCCGCGTTCAACCTGGGACGCCAAGAGACGGTCAAGCTGCATGTCTTCATCGACAAGAGCATCGTGGAAGTCTTCGTCAACGGCGTCCAGTGCGTTGCCGCGCGCGTCTATCCCGGCCGCAAGGACAGCGTCGGCGTATCCCTGAAGGCCACGGGCAAGGACGCGGAATTGGTCGGCCTCCAGTCCTGGCAGATGAAGAGCATCTATGAATAACCCGTAAACCCTGTACGTGAGCAACGACGCCCACGTGTGGAAGAACTGGCGCCTGTACCTCAACACCTTCGCCCGCCTGCTGTTCAAATAGCAAGCAACAGGTTCCTGACAATGTCCCTCCGGTCCAAAGTATGGACCGGAGGTTTCATTTTTCCCCTCAAAGTGCCCCCTCCGGTCCATGAGTTGGACCTGAGTGTACTTTCCTGATTTTGGTTGACTCCGATTGGAGCCTTCCCTGAAAGAAGTTGACTCTGGTTTAACTTTATTGCTGGTGTAGGTTGACTCTTGTCACTATCCCTACTTTTGGTTGTCTACCCAGG
>CADCRA010000078.1 GCA_902803715.1 uncultured Bacteroidia bacterium | reverse complement strand
TGGTCGTCAACTGCGTGAACATCGCCGCCAGCCTCTTGCTGTCGCGGCGCATCGGTTTTGCCGGCATCCCGGCCGGAACGGTCATCGCGCAGTATTCCGGCCTGGCCTTCGCCTTTGCCATGGTCCTGCTCAAATACGGCAGGACGACTTTCGCCGATTTCACCTGGGCGGACCTCCGGGACGCTTTCCGGGGGAGGGAACTGCGCCAGTTCCTGAAAATCAACGGCGATCTCTTCATCCGTTCCGCCAGCATGGTCGCTGTCTATATCGGTTTTACGACCCTTTCCGCCCGGTACGGCGACCTGATGCTCGCCACGGCGTCGATCATGCTCAAACTCCTGCTGCTGTTCTCCTACTTCACCGACGGTTTCGCGTATGCCGGCGAGGCCCTGACCGGCCGCTTCTTCGGCGAACGCAATCCGCACATGGTGCGGCAGACTGTCCGCTGGACGTTTGTCTGGAGCATGGGCATCGGCCTGGGCTTCGTGCTGGTCTACCTGCTCGGCGCCACGCCGCTGCTGCGGATCATGACCGCCGACCGGGATGTCATCGCCGCCTGCCGCCTCTTCTTCCTCTGGCTCCTGCCGATGCCCCTGATCGGCTGTGCCGCTTTTACCTGGGACGGAATCTATGTGGGCGCCACCGCCTCCGTCCCGATGCGGGACAGCACCCTGCTGGCCATGGTCGCCTTCTTCGGCTTCTGGCTGGCCGGCATTTCCCTGCTGGATGTCCTCCGCCCCGGCCTGGACGCCCTTCCGTCCTCCGTCCCCGGTGCCACGGCCCGCGAAGTGGCGGCCATCCATATCCTGCTGGGCGCCTATTTCGCCCACCTGGCAGCCCGTACCCTCTGGCTGACCTTCCGGTACCACTCCTCCGTCCTGGAACGCGTCCCGGAAGCCCTGTTGCAAGAAAATCAATGACAAGATACCATGGGTTTCTACAGCTATTTCAGAATCTCGAAACCTTCGGTCGGGAAAGTCCCGGAAGCGGAAGTCTCCCGGACCTACCGCCGTCTGCGCAGCCAGACGTTCTGGGGCGTGACGGTGGCCTACAGCCTGTTCTACGTCTGCCGGATGGCGATGAGCGTCGTCAAGCAGCCGCTGATTGATGACGGCATCCTGTCCGCCGGCCAGTTGGGCCTGATCGGTTCCGCGCTGCTGTTCGTCTATGCCGTGGGCAAGTTCGTGAACGGTTTCATCGCGGACTACTGCAACATCCGCCGGTTCATGGCCTGGGGCCTTTTCATCTCTTCCCTGGTCAATCTGCTCATGGGTGCGCTCGGGCTGTTCGACGGGGTCCCGGCGATCCTGCTGTTCGCCTTGTTCGCCGTCCTGTGGGGCGCCAACGGCTGGGTCCAGTCGATGGGTTCGCCGCCGGGCGTCATCAGCCTCTCCCGCTGGTTCCCGCTGAAGGAACGCGGCACTTGGTACAGCATTTTCAGCGCAACGCCGTATCTGGGCAAGTTCCTGTCATTCAACCTGATCGGCCTTGTCGTCGGCTGGGCCGGCTGGCAGTGGGGCTTCCTGTTTGCCGCCGCCTGCGGCCTGGTCGGTTCCCTGGTCATCCTGCTGTTGGTCTCGGATACCCCTGAAAGCAAGGGCCTGCCCTCCGTGCAGGAACTGTCCGGCGAACAGACCCGGAAAGCGGATACCCTGCCGGTCCGGGAACTTCAGAAATACGTGTTCAAGCATCCCGGCATCTGGGTGATCGCCCTTTCCAGCGCCTTCATCTATGTGACCCAGTATGCGGTCAGCGGCTGGGGAGTCCTTTTCCTGCAGAAAGGGAAGGAGTTTTCCCTGGAATCCGCCAACCAGATCATCGCGTTCGCCGAGTCGTTCGGTATCGCCGGCACCGTGCTCGCGGGCTGGCTTTCCGACCGGCTTTTCAAGGGCAACCGCGTGACCCCGGTCGTCCTGTCCGGCCTGGCCTGCCTGCTGGCCCTGGGCCTTTTCCTCTTTACCCGCGGCGGGTATCTGGCCAATGTGGCGTACGTCTCCCTGTTCAGCCTGGCGATCGGCGTGGTCTTCTGCATCGTCGCCGGCCTGATGGCCCTGGACATCGTTCCGCGCAAGGCCACCGGCTCCGCCCTCGGCATCGTGGGAATCTCCAGTTACGTCGCCGCCGGCATCCAGGATATCGTCAGCGGGTTCATGATCCAGAGCGGCAGCGCCTCGGGAACCTACGACTTCGTCCCCGTCGCCCTGTTCTGGATGGCCGCCTGCCTCATTTCCTTCCTGCTGCCGGTCTGGGGATGGAAACATCTCAAGAAGAAGGTTGTGGAAGATTAAATAATTGCTAACTTTGTCTGCTGACACTAAAAATAACTGACTATGCAAATCCAGTTCTCCCTTGTCTACCATACCCGTTGGGGCGACCGTCTCGTCCTTGCTGCCGGTAAGAAAAATCGCGATATGGTTCCGCGCAACGGCGATCTGTGGGTCTTGACCCTGGACAAGATCCGCACCCTGGGCGAATACCATTATGAAGTCTGGCGGGGCGACAAATGCATCCGCACCGAAGAAGTTCCCCATCATGTCGATGTCTCGTCGCAGGTCAGGAAACTGGTCCTGCGGGACCGCTGGCAGGACCGGCCGGCGAATGCGCCGTTCTGGTCGACGCTCTTCAAGGACGTCGTCTTCCGGCACGAAGGGACGGCTCCCCAGGACCGCGAAGGGAATGTGACGTTCATCTTCCCGGCCGCCGAGGTCCGCAGCGACCTGGCCGTCGCTTTGACGGGCAGCCCGTGGAACTGGAAAGAAATGCAGGTGATGGATGCTTCCTCCTTCCCGGTTTGGAGCCTGACCCTGCAGGTCGACCAGCCGTTCGAATACAAGTTCGCCCTGGTGGACCGCAAGACCCTGGCTCCCGTGATGTGGGAGACCGGTCCGAACCGTTTCTGCCGGAATGTGCCGGAGGACGGTGTCCATGAACTGGTCAGCGACATCGTCCCCGTGTTCCCGACCCTTCCCTGGCGGGGCGCCGGTACGGCCGTCCCGGTCTTCTCGCTCCGCAGTACGGAGAGTTTCGGCGTCGGCGAGTTCCATGACCTCCGCCTGCTGGTCGACTGGGCCGTCGCAACCGGCCAGAACGTCATCCAGCTACTCCCGATCAACGACACCACGATGACCGGGACCTGGCAGGACTCCTATCCCTACAATGCCAACACCACGTTCGCCCTGCATCCGCAGTTCATCCACCTGCCGGCGGCGGGCGTTCGCAACGATAAGTCTTACAAGGCCCTCCGGGATGAACTGAATGCCCTCCCGCAGATCGACTACGAACGGGTCAACCAGGAAAAGGACCGCCTGCTCCGCAAAGCCTTCGCGACGACGAAGGTGCTCGGCAGCGAAGAGTACAAGGCGTTCTATGCGGAAAATGAGGACTGGCTGCTTCCGTATGCCGTCTTCCGCTGCCTGCGGGACGAATTCGGCACCCCGGACTTCAGCCAGTGGGGCAAGATGGCGAAATATTCTGCCAAGAAAGTGGCGGAGTATGCGGCGGCCCACCGGTCCGAGGTGGATTTCCACTGCTTCGTCCAGTTCCACCTCGACGCCCAACTCAAGGATGCCGTCGCCTATGCCCATGCCCATGGCGTCGCCCTCAAGGGTGACCTGCCGATCGGCATCAGCCGCACCAGCGTCGATGCCTGGGCGCATCCTGCCCTCTACCACCTGGATTCCCAGGCGGGCGCACCGCCGGATGCTTTCTCCGTGCTCGGCCAGAACTGGGGTTTCCCGACCTACAACTGGGAGAAGATGAGCGAAGACGGCTTCGCCTGGTGGAAGTCCCGCATGCACAAGATGAGCGAGTATTTCGATGCTTTCCGCATCGACCACATCCTCGGCTTCTTCCGCATCTGGGAGATCCCGATGCATGCCGTCCATGGCCTGCTGGGTTATTTCAACCCGGCCCTTCCGTATACGGCGGACGAACTGGCCGGCAGGGGATTCGACATGTCCGGTGGCCGGTATTCCACCCCGCTGACCGACGACTGGGTCCTGAACGAAATCTTCGGAGACCGGGCGGGAGAAGTCCGCAAGCGCTTCATCAAGGACGGCCGGATCGTCCCGTCAGCCGCCACCCAGCGGCAGGTCGCGGCGCTCCTGGCCGATGACCCGGATCTCTGCGAGAAGATGATGAGCCTGCTGGACGATGTCCTCTTCATTGAAGATCCCCGCAAGCCCGGCTGCTTCCATCCGCGGATTTCCGCCCAGCACACCCTGGCTTACCGGGCGCTGGACGACGGCCGCCGCGCCGCGTTCAATAATATGTACAACGATTTCTTCTACCACCGCCACAACGACTTCTGGAAGGATTCCGCGATGTTCAAGCTGCCGTCCCTGGTCGAATCCACGGGCATGCTGACCTGCGGCGAGGACCTGGGCATGATTCCGGCCTGCGTCCCGGACGTGATGGCCCGCCTCGGTATCCTGTCGCTGGAAATCCAGCGCATGCCCAAGCAGGTGACCGAAGAATTCGCGAACCCGGCCCGCTATCCGTACTATTGCGTCTGCGCGACGGGTACCCATGACACCAGCACGCTCAGGGCCTGGTGGGAAGAAGACCGGGAAGCCACCCAGCGCTATTGGAACACGATGCTCGGCGGAAACGGAACGGCCCCTTATTACTGTGAGCCCTGGGTCGCCGAGAAGATTCTGGACCGCCACCTCAAGTCTCCGGCCATGCTCTGCATCCTGCCGCTGCAGGACTGGCTCGCCATCGACGGCGAGGTCCGCTACCAGGGCGATCCCTCCGACGAGCGCATCAACATCCCGGCCATCCCGCGCCACTACTGGCGCTACCGGATGCACCTGACGCTGGAGAACCTCCTCGCTCAGACCTCCCTTAACGCCCGTCTCAAAGGCCTCATCCAGGGCGCCGGCCGCGGCCGCTGATCCTTTTCAGCGCTGAATTCTTCAGCGCTGATTTTTTTTGCGATCCGCCATCTGCCTGCCCGGCCGGTCCTTCCGATCGTGCCGGGCAATTATTCTTCCAGCCTGTCCCGAACCATCTCTCCAGACAATTTCCGGCCAATTATTGAGTAGGGTCCAGACAAATCCCGTGGGCGAGGCTTTCCGGGATCGCCTTTGTCGGCTCTTTCAGGAAATCACTCATCCTTTCCTTTCGGAATATCACCATCGGTCCCTTTTGTGTGCCAAAATGATGCTGAAAGGGAAAAGCTAAAGAACAGTAACCACTGACAGTCGCATTCTGCGGAAATGTTGTGTTCTTTATGCCCATTTTATTACGGGGGTAAAGAACATGTTTTAATGAGTCAGCATGATCTATGGGTATATGTCGTTCTTTAAGTTTTTCCACTTCTTGGTTCACCGCTTTGTGGCATTTCGTTGATAATCAGACCCCTTCGCTGGATGAGTCCTCTGATCGACAGAAAATAGCCGTTTAGTTTTTATAAAACGGCTAATTGTCTGCATCTTTGCGAAAAACCCGATGGTATGTATCCGGAAACTTCCCAACCTGTGCGGGACTGCTATCATATCTATTCAGATGGCACCCGTCACTCCGTCCTGTTCGAGAGCCGACGCGATAAAATATATGCGAAGAACCTACTCGCGATTCTGGCCTTTCATTACCATGTAGCCCTTTATGCCATTGTCATCATGGAAACGCATTTCCATGTTGTCGTCCGAGATCCCCAGGAAAAGGCGGGGAGGTATATCGGAGAGATCAGGCGTCTACTTTCCAAGTATTTCCATAAGTCCGGGCGTGCGGATCTCCTGGGGAAAGGTTTGGACATAGCCTGGGATTCGATTATGGACGAAGAGGAACTGATGCGGAAGATCATTTATGTGTTCAGGAATGGGATCGATGCTGGCTTTCCGTTGCTGCCGGAATGTTATCCCTGGGGTGCGGGCAGAGCGTATTTCCAACGTGAAAATATGGAAAACTACCACAAGGTGTCGGATCTCGGTGTGCGGGAAAAGGCCCGGATCTTCCACACGAGGGTGGATATCCCCGGAGAATGGTATTATGATGATGAACAAATGCTGCTTGCTTCTTCCTATCTGGATACCCGATTCGTAGAAAAAGCCTTGTTCCGTAGTCAAAAGCGATTCCTTGCCTTTTTGCATGTCCGGAAGAAAGATCTGACAGATCTTGATTGGGAGTGTGCCAGCAAGTTTATCGAGGAGGGATCCGAACAGACCTTGCGGAACCGGGCGGCGGCTTTGGCCGGACAGTTGTTCAAAGCGCCGGTCTCCCGGCTATCACAGGCGGACAAACTGTTTTTGGCAAAAGAAATGTGGAAAAGTCGCGAGACATTGTCACGCAGGCAGTTGGCCCGCGCTGTCCATCTGGAACCGGCTCTGCTGGAGGGAATCCTTCATTGATGGGAAATATCAGTAAATCCTGTTGCTTTGATCGGGATCGTCCGCACTTGAGGGAATCCTGTACGGATCGGGAAGCCCGTTCCTGCCGATCACGGTCTCTGTAAGGAATGATGTCAGTCTTCTGCAAAAGATGGTGTCAGTCTTCTGCAAAAGATAAAGAACGGTGCTTTGGAGTATGATATCTTTTGATGGCCTTCACTGTTCTTTATGGCGACTTTTCCTGAGGGGTAAAGAACAGAGGGTTGGGGCCTGGCCCATTGGGGTGGGAGATGCTGTGCTTTAAATAGTTGAGCATCAGATGCATCAAGCGCCATTGGATCTGCTGTGCGGGATGGAAGAAACAGGAGGGAAGCGGGCAGATTGTTTATTTCTCGAGCCAGGCGAGGAAGTCGTCGGTGCGGGCGCGGGAGACGGTGAGGTCGAGTCCGCTGAAGCGGCGGAGGTCCACGTCTCTTGCGTTGACCTGCAGACGGCCGCCGAGGAGTTTGGTGACGCTTTCGACGGATTCCTTGGCGATGATGCAACTGCGGGAGATGCGGAAGAAGACTTCGGGGTCGAGTTCGGCGGCGATGCCGTCCAGCGAGGCGTCGATGACATAGCAGATTCCGTCGCGGGTCAGGACATGGTTGTCCTTGGCTTCGGAGTAGAAGCAGACCACGTCGGCGGTCTTGACCGGGACGATGTGGTCGTTGAAATGGACCAGGTAGCGTTCCTTCCATGCCGGGGCGGCCGTTTGCCCCGAGAGGGCGGCGATCAGCCGGTCTACGTTCGTGGAGGTCGCGGCGCTCATGCGGCACCGTTCGACGGCGCGCTGGAGGGCGGGCAGTTCGATGGGTTTGAGCAGGTAATCGATGCAGCCGGTTTCGAACGCCTTGACGGCATAGTTGTCATAGGCCGTCGTCATGATGATGTGGCCGGGGATCTGCGTTTTCTTGAGAATCTCGAAACTTTTCCCGTCGGAGAGTTCCACGTCCATGAACGTGATGTCCGGCCGTCCGGTCTTCAGCCATTCGACGGCTTCCCGGACGGTTCCGGCGGTCCCGGCGATTTCTATGTCCGGGAAATGTTCGGTTATCGTGCGGGCCAGCATGTTGCGGGCCATGGCTTCGTCTTCAATGAGAAATGCTTTCATGGCAGGGGGAAGTTACAGCAGGGGCAGTTCTACTTGGTATTCATGATCGGTTTCCCGGATGCGGATGTCTTTTCCGCTGCGTTCCCGGTAGGCCTGGCTGATGTATTTCAGGCCCAAGCCGGTCGACTCGGGCGGCGTCAGTTTCGGAATCCGGTTGTTGCGGACGCTGACGAAGACCCCGTCGGAGGAGATCCGCAGGCGCAGGGGCTCGGCGGGCGTGATGCTATTGTGCTTCTGGGCGTTCTCGATCAGCATTTGGAGGGAGTACTTGACGATGTAGCGGTTGAGGTCTTCTTCCTGCAGGTCCGTCTCGACGTCCAGTCCTTCGGAGAACCGGACTTTCAGCAGGTCCAGGTACATCCGGACGTACTCCATCTCTTCGGCCAACTGGACGACGGGTTCGTTCTCGGACCGGAGCATGTAGCGGTACAGGGCGGCGAGTTTGTGGACATAGTCCCGGGCTTCGGGCCCTTTCCCGTCGGCGATCAGGCAGTCGAGGATGTTGAGGGAATTGAACAGGAAATGGGGGTTGACCTGCTGCTTGAGCTGCCGGTATTCATGTTGGGCGAGGTTGGCGCGTCCCCGTTCCGCTTCCATCCGGCGGCGGACGCTCAATGCATAGAATGCCAGGAAGACCAGCGAATAGATGGCGGCCTCGCAGATGGCGGCGATGACCAGCAGTTCAAAGAAATGGACCCAGTTGATGTCCGCCTCCAGCCGGGACGGCGTGACCAGCCCGACGACGAGGGCAGCGGCGACGCTGATCCCGCAGAAGAACAGGAAGGTGGGCCAGAATCCGGACCAGTCCCGGCCCGTCTTCCGCCGGTTGGACAGGAAGAAGAGCAGGGTGCCGCCGGTCATCAGCAGGAGAACCAGCGAGTTGGAGAGGAAGGTGGTCGTCAGGTCGAGGATGGACACGCCGTCGAAAATCGGCGTCTTCAGGACGAAGGTCAGGGCGATGCGGATCAGCAGGACGACCGCGACGGCGGCCGCCACCCATGCGATCTGTCCGGTGCTGATCGGCTCATCGTCTTTCCGGACGACGGACGGGAACCAGCGGAAGAACAGGACCAGGAGCCAGCCCATGAGTTCCGTGGTCAGGAAGGTGGACAGGGCGTGGGCATAGCCTTCCGGGAGTCGGGTGAACGGGATGGCAACGGCCATGCCGAGCAGGTATCCGATGATGTTGGCGAGGATGATGACGGTGACCGTCAGTTCCAGGGAAAGCCGTTCCCGGATGCAGATCAGGGCGGTCATGATGACGGTCAGCAGCGTCAGGAGCAGGGTGTCGCTGATCCCGGCGGCATAGCAGACCATCGTCGTCACTGCATGCAGCAGGGCGAAACCATGGATGATTCCTGCATATCCGATCCGTTTCATGCCTGCAATTTACTGAAAATGCTCCGGAAAACCAAGTTCTCCGGCCGCGCGCCGGTCCGTTCGTCCGGAAATCCCCGCCGTTCGTCCGGGTTTTCCGCCCGTCCGTCCCTGCAGGTTTTTCTTTTTAAATCGGTTTAACTACTTTTGCTTGGTTTTTTGTCCGCGGACGTGTCCCGGACCTTTAAAAGCATAATGATAACACCATGAGCAACAAACGCAACTTGACATTCAGGGAAATGGTTGATCTGAGCTTCGGTTTTTTCGGCGTCCAGATCGCCTACGCCCTGCAGAGTGCGAACATCAGCCGCATCTTCGCCACGCTGGGTGCGGACCCGCACACCCTGTCCTTCTTCTGGATCCTTCCGCCGCTGATGGGCATGATCGTCCAGCCCCTGATCGGCAAATATTCCGACCGGACCTGGTGCAAGATGGGCCGCCGCAAGCCTTACCTGCTCGTCGGCGCCATCGTGGCCGTCCTTGTCATGATCTTCCTGCCGAATGCCGGCAGCCTGAACCTCTCGACCGCATACGCTTTCCTCGGCCTGAACGCCGCGATGTGGTTCGGCCTCTTCTCGCTGATCTTCCTGGATACCAGCATCAACGTCGCCATGCAGCCGTTCAAGATGATGGTCGGGGACATGGTCGGTGAAGAACAGAAGACGACGGCCTATTCGATCCAGAGTTTCCTCTGCAATGCGGGATCCCTGGTCGGCTATCTCTTCCCGATCTTCTTCACCTGGATCGGCATCGCCAACACCGCCCCGCAGGGCGTGGTCCCGGACTCCGTGATCTGGTCCTTCTACGCCGGCGCCGCCATCCTGATCCTCTGCGTCATCTATACCTTCACCCGCGTCAAGGAGATGCCGCCGAAGGAGTATGCCGAATTCCATGGCATCGACCTGCAGGCCCAGGAAGCGGAGAAGAAAGAAGGGGAAGGTCTCTTCCAGCTCCTGTTCAAGGCCCCGAAGACCTTCTGGACCGTCGGTCTGGTGCAGTTCTTCTGCTGGGCCGCCTTCCTGTACATGTGGACCTATACGAACGGCGCCATCGCCGACAACGTCTGGCACACCACCGACACCGCATCCGCCGCTTACCAGGATGCCGGCAACTGGGTAGGTGTCCTCTTCGCCATCCAGGCCGTCGGCTCCATCCTCTGGGCGACCGTCCTGCCGCGTTTCAAGAACCTGAAGACCGCCTATGTCGTCAGCCTCCTCGTGGGTGCCGTCGGCTTCGCGTCGGTCCTCTTCCTGCATGACAAGTACGTCCTGTTCCTGTCCTACTTCCTGATCGGATTCGCCTGGGCCGCGATGCTCGCGCTTCCGTTCACCCTCCTGACCAACGCCCTGGAGGGCAGCCCGTACATGGGCAGTTACCTCGGTCTGTTCAACGGTACCATCTGCCTCCCGCAGATCGTCGCCGCTGCGACCGGCGGTCTCGTGATGAGCCTCGTGGGCGGCAGCCAGCCGGCCATGCTGCTGATCGCCGGCATCTACCTGGTGCTCGGTGCGGTCTGCGTACGGTTCATCGCCGTGAAGAAATAAGATTACAACATTATACTAACTACACTCTAATGAAAAGGATTCTAACCGCAGTGGCGGTCGGTCTCGCATGGCTGATCTCCACCACCATGCTCGCCCAGGGCGGGTATCAGGTTAAGGGAGTCGTAGTCGACGCCATGGGTCCGGTCATCGGTGTCACTGTCATCGAACAGGGCACGACCAACGGAACCTCCACCGGTCTCGACGGAGACTACGTCCTTACAGTCAAGTCCGCCGATGCGCTGGTTGAAATCAGCTGCATCGGCTATGCAACCCAGGTCTTCAAGGCCTCCGAAGTCCCGGCAACCATCACCCTCGTGGAGGATGCCGAATTCCTCGATGACGTCGTGGTCATCGGTTACGGTACTGTCAAGAAAAATGACATGACCGGTTCCGTGACCGCCATCAAGACGGAAGAACTCAACCGGGGTGCCATCGTTTCTACCCAGGATATGCTCAAGGGTAAGGTCGCCGGTCTGCAGGTCATTCCGGGCGACGGCCGTCCTGGCGGCGGATCGACGATCCGTGTCCGTGGCGCCGCTTCCCTGAATGCCTCCAACGACCCGCTGATCGTCATCGACGGCGTTCCGCTGGCTGTCGACGGCGGACAGGGCATGACCAACCCGCTGGAAGCGATCAACTCCAATGACATCGAAAGCTTCACCGTCCTCAAGGATGCATCTTCCGCTGCCATCTACGGTTCCCGTGCTTCCAACGGCGTCATCATCATCACCACCAAGAAAGGCAACGCCGGCGAACCGAAGGTTTCCTACAACGGCAGTTTCAGCCTCAGCCACAATGCCAACCGCCTCGATATCATGACGGCGGACCAGTACCGTTCCTTCGTCGCCCAGACCTATCCGGTCGGCACCGCGACGGGTGACGCCTTCGCCGCCAAGCTCGGCAACGCTTCGACCGACTGGTACAGCGAAATCTTCCGCGTCGCCAAGACCCAGGAGCACAACCTGAGCGTCTACGGCTCCCGCAAGTGGCTGCCGTACCGTTTCTCCGTCGGTTACCTCGGCCAGGAAGGTACGCTGAAGACCTCCCTCTACCGCAAGGGTACCCTCGACCTGTCCCTGAGCCCGAAATTCCTCGATGACCACCTGTCCGTCAACCTCAACGGCAAGGGCATCATATCCCATGAAGACAAGGCGGACGGCGGTGCCGTCGGTACGGCCGCGTTCTACAACCCGACCCTCGACCCGTACTTCCGCAATGCGGACGGTTCCATCGACTACACGACGACCAACGGTTACTTCAACTATGGCAACGGCCGCGGGGCAGCGTTCACGCCGGACAACCTGGCTGCCGCCAACCCGCTCGACATGCTGTTCTCCAACCGGGACGAAGCCAGGGCCCAGCGCTTCATCGGCAACGCCCAGTTCGATTACAAGATCCATGGTTTCGAAGACCTGAGGCTGAACCTCAACCTCGGTCTGGACCTTTCCCGCACCAACGGTGAAGTCGGTGCGCTTCCGGGCTCCTACAACGCCTACAAGGACACGGAGAACCCGCGCATCGGCCAGTATACGCACTGGTATCACCTGCGCCGCAACACGATCCTCGAGTTCTATGCCAACTACAACAAGGAACTGGGCAAGCACCACATCGACGTGATGGCCGGTTACTCCTGGCAGCATTTCTATGGCAAGGACCGTGACATCTCCTATTTCAACGTCACCGACAAGGTCAAGCTCAACGAAGGCGAAACCCTCGAAGGCCGCTATCCGTACTGGCAGACCGAAAACTACCTGGTCTCCTTCTACGGCCGTCTGAACTATTCCTTCGACTCCCGCTACCTGCTGACCTTCACCCTGCGTGACGATGCCTCCTCCCGCTTCTCTCCGGACACCCGCTGGGGTCTCTTCCCGTCCGCGGCCTTCGCCTGGAATGTCAAGCAGGAATCCTTCCTCCGCGACAGCAACGCTGTCTCCGCACTGAAGTTCCGTCTGTCCTGGGGTAAGACCGGCCAGCAGGAAATCGGATCCAACTATCCGTACCTGGCCGCCTACTATCTCTCGACCGACGTCTACCACACCTACAACATGGGTTCCGCCGGCCATACCTTCTACATGACCCCGGGTGCCTATGATCCGGACATCCGCTGGGAAACCACGACGACCTACAACGCCGGTATCGACTTCGGCTTCGCGTCCGACCGCTTCACCGGCAGCGTCGATGTCTATCGCCGTGACACGGAAGACCTCCTCAACACGGTCCTCACCCCGATGGGTGCGAACTTCGGCAACTCCCTGCTCACCAACATCGGTTCCATGCGCAACGAAGGTGTCGAGTTCTCCCTCAACGTCATCCCGGTCGAAACCAAGGACGCCTCCCTGTCCCTGGGCTTCAACGGCACGTTCCAGAACACCGAGTTCACCAAGCTGAACAACACCGAGGATCCGAACTACGCCATCGAGGGGTATAATTGACATTTTTGGTTGGTAACCTTGACATTTTTGGTTGGTGGCAAGGTTACTTTTTCTTCTTTTCATCGTTGAAGAAG
>CADCRA010000077.1 GCA_902803715.1 uncultured Bacteroidia bacterium | reverse complement strand
GTAATGTAATTGCGATTGAAATCCAGCACGATACCGTTGCCGCACCAGGCAAAATAACTGTTCTGCACATAAAAACTCGTCGAAGGGCCGACGCCGGCATTGCCGGAGACATAGACACCGCTCTTGCAATTGTTGAAATAGCAGCCGAGGACCCGGACGTCCACGGTCAGGTAGAACAGCAGCGGCATTTCCATGTTCTCGAAACGGCAGTTCTCCACCGTGACGAGATGGGCCGCGATCGCGCTGATCGCATTGGTCCCGCCGACGAAGGTCAGCTCCTTGAGTCTCAGGAACTGGACATGGGTCAAGTCCGCTCCCTGGGTATTGTCGTACTTGAGGAAAGTGCCGTTCAGGCGCAGTTCCACAGTCGTCCGGTTGTCACCCTCGATCGTGATGTCCGGGCGGCCATTCATCGGGATGGTGGACGAGCAATAATACACGCCGGCAGGGATGTAGACCGTCCCGCCGCCATTGGTATGCATGGCCTGGATCTGGCGCACCGGCCAGTAATGCAGGAGCATTTTCATGGCCTTGTCGATAATCTTGGAATTATCGAATCTCGGGTCGTCCGTCTTCGCGCCCAAAGTCTTGATATTGACACGTGAGGACTCGAGCAAGAGTTGGGCGACCAGCCCGTTGCCCAATTTCTCGACATTGACTCCGGCAACGTCGGAACGCTCCGCCTTGCGGACGACATACTTCGCACCGCCACCATCATACTTCTGGTAATAGCCATTGGTAATGCACAAGCCGGAAGCGGCACGGTCCGCAGCCATGGCTGCATAGGTATCATAATACCGGGGAGCCTGCGCATGCAGGGCGAACGCCGGGAGCAGCAAGACCACCAGCAGCAGGAGCCCATACTTCAAAAGGGATCTTTTCATATTCGTCAAGTTGCTTTGTATCATTTTGTCCCATCCTTGGCCACCTGTTCGCAGAGGGCGATCAGTTTTTGGGCGCGCACGGTATAGGAATCATATTCTTTCAACCGCAATTCACCGGCTGCGGCCATCGACTCCGCGCGGGGGCGGTCCTGGGCGAGTCCGTAGATGGTTTCCGCGGCCGCGGCCGCATCCAACGCCGGGAAATACAGCGCGGCGCTACCGCACAGCCCCTGCGCGAAAGGCAGATCGGACGTCACGATGGGGACCCCCATCCGCATCGCCTCCGGATACGTCGCCGAAAAGCATTCCAGCAAACTCGGCTGGAACATGATATCCGCCTGACGGTACAGATCCGGACACTGGGAAATATCAACCCGCCCCAACCGGACGAAGCAATCCGCCAGGTCTGCCGGGACCGGGAACTGCGCCTCGGTCAGCGTCAGGACGAAACGGAACCGGAAGGCAGGGTGGTTCTCCCTGAGGCTCCGGGCCACATCCCGGGCAATGCCTACATTCTTATGGGCATAATCCGCCCCGATGGTCAGCAAGGTCGTCCCCTCGAAAGGCGGCAGCGGACAAGGAGTCCAGTCGGCCGGGTTGTCAAAAACCTGATGGTAATAATTGGTCACGGTATGGCAGGTCGCCCCTTTGAACAAATTCTCCACCCGGCGCGAGACCAACGCATTTTCAGAATACAGGTTCCGCGTTCCACGCCAGAAGAAAAACATCAGCAAGTCATTGAAAGCTGCTGCCTTGAGCCGCTCCCACCCGTTCATCCGGGAAAAATACGGAGACTCCGGAAAGACCAGGTGCGGACGCGCAAATCCGCACAGATGCGGCCTGCGCGGTTCCCAGCGGGAAGGTCCGAAAACCGTCAGCACGACATCAATCCCCTCCTCCTCGACCAGCCGGTCCAACACGCGGTCACGGCCCAACAGCAAGGTCGCCAGCGAATTCGTCACATCATGACGGACCAGCCGCACGTGGTCCCACTCCCGGATCCGATCCAGATAAGGGCCGAAAGAAGAGGAAAGCACGACGGTAAAGCGATGCTGCGGGAAAGCGTCCAGCCGCCCACAGACGGACTCCGTGACCTGGAGACCGCCGCCAGCTTTCAGATTGGACGCGTTAATCAGGATATTCATGCTGGATAATGCTTTTGGAAACGCGTATGGATCAGCATCTTGAGCTTGTTGTACAGGTATTTCGGCAAGGAGCCGTACCCGTCCGCATGCAGGTCCCGGTACCGTTTCCAATGGAAGGCGAGCACCTGCCGGAGCTGCCCCATGCGGCTCAGGACCCGATTGTTGGCCCCATAGCGGACACCCATCTCATTGGAACCATGCTGCCGGTAGCGGATCAGCGGTTCATGGACCGACTCGATCCAGCCGCCTGCCCGCAGCGTCCGTGTTGCCAGCCAGAAATCATGCTGGAGGAACCCCTTCCAGGGGGCGGTCGCCAGCAGGTCCTTTACGGCGCGGTCGAAGAGCATCGTCGCTCCCTGGACATAATTGCCCAGCGCCAGCATATCATACGATTTCAGCAAATCGGGCTCGATATTGACCGAACGCCAATACGAAGGCGTCAGGGTCCGGAGCCCGCCGTCGACCAGCTCGGCATCCGTATGGACGATGACCGGCTTGTCCGCATAACGCGGCTTCACCCGTTCATAGGCCTCGACCGAACGGCTGATTTTCTCCGGTTGCCAGACATCATCCTGGTCCGAGAACATATACAGTTCCGAATCCACGGCATCCAGCATGGCGAAGAAACTACCGGAAGAACCCCGGTGCAGGACCGGATCCTCCAGCAGGCAGACCCGGTCATCCCGCTCCACATAGGAGCGGACGATCCGGACGGTATCGTCGGATGAACCATCATCCCGGACATACAGGGTGAAGTCCGCGAAGGTCTGTCCCAGGATTGAATCCAGTTGCTCACGGATAAACCGGGAACCGTTATAGGCAGCCAGCAGGATGGCGACGCGGCGGGGATTGGTCAAAGGCTCAGGCATGGTTCTCCTGTTTTTTGCGCACCCGCAGCGTATCGCCATGGGAAACGGCGCAGATCGATAGCAGCATGACGACCGAGTACAGCGAATAGTGATAGCCGAAGAAAGCGATCAGCGAACCCAGTAATCCGGCATATATCAGATAGTCCATATCCGTCGCATCCTGGAGGTATATCCGACGCCGGAACAGGGCGTAAATCTCGAGATAGAAGATGAGGAAGAAGATGAAACCGGTCAGGCCCAGATCGAAATAATTGGAGAAATACGTCATCTCCGGATCATACGGGAAAAACTCTTCCGACGTATAGCCATGGATCAGGTACGGATAAGAAGCCGTCATGTATCCGGTACCGGTCAGCAGGTACATCGGCTCGTCGAGAACCGCCGGAAGGAAATTCTTGAAATACTGCAAACGGTAGTTGTCGCCCTCCGTCTCCGAGGTATTCAACTTCATCTCCATACGGGTATTCACCGAACCGACCATCTTTTCGACCAGTTCAGTATTCGTCACGACCAGTCCGATGATCACGACGCTGGCGAAAAACAGGTACAGGGTCTGCCGACGGCTCATCCGACGGCGGCGTTCGCGGCGGTGGAACAGGTGGATCAACGTCACGGCGATGATACCGACCACGGCGATCATGCTGACGGAAGAGAGGGTGCCCAGGATGGACAGGATATAATACGGCGTCTTACGGGCTTTCAGCGAATAGGCCGCCAGGATGGTGGCGAACAAACCGATATTGGCGGGGTCTCCGTTCAGGCCGCCGGAGCGGAACTGGCCGTCACTCTTGATCAAGGAAAGCTGACCATAGCGGATATCCATCGCCTCGATATAACCGGCGAACACCCGGTTGGTCAGGGAGAAGCCGGCCGTATAGTAGAGGGCGGCATCGGCGATGGACCAGATGATATTGACCAGGATGCCGATTTTCAGTCCGTTCGCGATGGCCCGGGTCTTCCCGTCCCGGTCCTCATTGCCCATCAGCAGGAAAAGCAGCAGCAGGTAAATCAGGATCTTCGGCATGTAACTCATCGTGGTGGAACTCCACTCCGGCATCGCCGAAAAATACAGATATCCGACGATCGTCGAGAAGATGCTGATGATCATCCAGATGTAATAATGCCTTTCCGGACGGCTCCGCACCTTGAAGGTCTCACCCCAGCGGTAATGGATGACCAGGTCCGCGAACACGGGTATCAGCATCAGCATGAACAGGGCCAGTACGCGGCCGCTGAAAATGAAGGCGACACAGGATGCCGTCGAGAAGAAGCCCAGAAGCCAGTATGCAGGATGGTTCAGAAAATGATTCTTCTGCATGCGAAGTCTATCAAGAGTTAAAGCATACCGCCAGCACGACAAACAAAGCCGCCACGGCAAACTCCAGCACGTGGTGTTTGCGGAAATCCAGTCCGAGGCGGCGTTCCACCAGCCCCTCGGAGAAAATCGCCCGCATCGCTGTCACAAACACGGCCCACAGGACCACGCCCTCTTCGCTGCCGAAGACATAGGCGGAGACCAGGAAGCCGGCAAAGCCGAACGCGAGGGATATCAGGTTGATGGAACGCAGTTGCCGCTCCATCCGATAGGCCTTCAGGTAATTGTTGGTCAGCAAGCCGATAACCGAGGAATACACGATCAGCGGCATCATCAGGCCAAGATATTTCAGGCTCTCCTGGTAGGCCGGAAGCCAGCGTTCCAGCAGCCAGCAGCCCGGGAAATACAGCCAGATACAGCCCAGCAGGAATGGAACGACCAACCGGCGCATCCGCTGATAGAAAACGGGCAGGTTCTCCATCGGCATCCGCTTGAGCGACGGGAACAGCACGATGCTGACCGCCGAGATCAGCGACAGGACCAGGTTGGTCATGCTGAACGCGAAAGAAATTTTGCCGAACAGCAGGATATCCCAGCGCCACTGGATCACCATCCGGGCACTGCCGACCAGGAACATCGAAGCCCAGTTGGCCAGGAGCAGGCTGATCCCGCAGCGGATGTTCTCCCACGTCTCGTCCCGGTACAGGGAGCGGTCGGTAACTTTCGTGAGATACAGGCCCCGGTTCAGCCGCAGGCAATAAAGGGAGCCGATCAGGTCGCCGAAAAGGTCGATGGCGCAGAACCAGCGGAAATCCCCCCAGCCCGCCAGCACCGCCAACAGGGCCAGCATGCCATACGAGACGCGCTGGGCGATGATCAACCGCGCATACCCGCCGATCCGGTTGGTCAGTTGCAGGACATAGCTGTTGTAGGTAAACACGTTCTTCGTGACGATGCCCAGGGAGACATACGCCACGATCCAGCGGGCGGCCGGATTGCGCAGGCAGAGGGCCGTCGCCAGGCCGGCCAGGCACAAGGTGCCCGTCATCACCAGCAGGACCTGGAACTGCGAGCTAATCCGTTCCTTGTCCAGTTCTTCGTAGTCGTACTGGGCATAACGGAGCAGCAGACCGTCCAGAAGGCCGAAATGCAGCACCCCGACATAGCCCAGGTACAACAGGAAAGCCTGCCACAGCGAATAGTCCAGTTCGCTGATGAACTTCGGGACGACGAGGTTCAGGATGAAGCCCACCAGCAGCGAAACGACCTGTGCCGCGACGGACACCATCACGTTTCTCTTCATCCTGTTTGCACTGACCTGCTTGCCCATCCCTTATTTCCAATACAACCGGAAAGCATGGTGAGTCACCCGCTGCTCCTCCGGAGGCAACTGCAAGTAATCCCCGAAAATATCCCGCAGGAAACGGTCCGCTTCCGCGACCACCTGCGCTTCTCCGCCTTCGAACGTCACACTCCGGTACGACTCGAAGAGCGATACCGGCCAGGCCATCCACGACGAGCGGAACGGCACGGCAGGAAAGCCCGCCTCGCGCGTCTCCCGGCCCTCGCAGCACCGGGCATTCTCCTCCATCCTCCGGACGACCCCCTCCATCGACACCGGCGCCAGCGCCACATGGGCGCAGCGCAGCAGCCAATTCTTCCAGAGGCTCCTGCCCGCCCGCGGCCGGACCATCTTCAGGTCATACACCCGGTCCAGCCACTTCTTGCGTCGGTACATCCGCCGGCGCTGTGCGGCATCGTCCGGCAGGGCATCCACCGGGAAGATATCCAGGAAAGCACCGTACGCCGACGGATACTCCACATCCTCCACAATCACCGTCCGGGGGTCATAGACCTTCGCGAACGGGAAACAATAGCCCTCCAGGGTCCGGGACGTCGCGATCCGATACGGCCCCTCGTACGTTCGGATGAAACGCTCATAATCCGGGCGGGGCATCATCAGGTCGATGTCGTCATCCCACGGGATGAAGCCCCCGTGGCGGAGGGCACCGATCAGCGTCCCGTAATTCAGGGAATAGCGGATCCCGTGCTGCCCGCAGAACGCATGCACATCCTGCAGCATCGCCAACAGTAACGGCCGGAATTCCTCTACCCCGATTTCTTTCATCCTTCCTGCTGGTTTTTCTCAGAAATCCGGTCCAGCCATGCCTGGAAGCGGAGCCACCAGGGCGTATGGCCGAAATGCGTCTTACGGCTCAGATCCCAGATCCGGCCAGCCACCGGCGTCTTGTTGTCGGCATGGTAGGCCAGCAGGAAATACTGCCCGATATACAGGATCAAGGAACTGGCGACCACGACCAAAAGCTGCAACTCCGCACTGAGCCCGCATCCATAGCAGACCGCCCAGAGGGCGATGACCAGCGCATCCATGACGATCTCCAGCAGCGACGTGAAACTGTGGCTGAAACCCAGGGCGATGAAGACATGATGCAGGTGGGTCTTGTCCGGCCGGAACGGAGAATAGCCCCGGCAAATGCGCAGCAGCGCGACCCGCAGCGTATCAAAGACCGGCAGGCTCAGCACCGCCAGGCACATCGGCACCGGATGGAAGTTACCGGCAAAAGCCCCGTCCATCAGCGGACTGTCCGCATCGATGCAGACAATCACGAACCAGGTCAGCAACACCCCCAGCATCATCGTGCCCGTATCGCCCAGGAACATCTTCGAAGTCTTGCCGAAGACATTGTGCAGGAGGAAAGGGATCAGGGCCGTCGCCGTACTGAATGCCAGGATGGCATCCGCCACATCCCCGACGCGCAGGAAAAAATACCCGAAAACACAGGTACAAAGGAGGCTCAGTCCGCTCGCCAGGCCGTTGATGCCATCGATCATGTTGATGGCATTGATGATGCCCACTCCCGCAAGCAGCGTCAGCGGGACCGACAGCCACCAGGGCAGCTGGGCGATTCCGAACAGGCCGTGGGCATGGTCCAGGCTCATTCCGGTGGCCAGGATGATCCCCCCGATGACGAGCATTTCCGCGAGCACGCGTACGCGCGCGGACAAAACAAGGCTGTCGTCCATGAAGCCCATATACGTCATGATGCCCATCGACAGGAAGACGGGCAGGAGGAAATCGACATGGGGATCCAGGCAAGTCGCAACCAGGGAAGCCGCCAGGATACCGAAGAAAACGACGATACCGCCCAGCACCGGGACAGGGACGGTCTGCAGTTTCCGGTTGTTCGGACGGTCCGTGATATTCTTGTCAAGGGATATCTTCAGCAAGACCGGGAATACCCAGTTTACGATACAAAAAGATACCAGCGGCGGAAGAAGCAATTGGAATAATCCACCCATATTACACTATTTACGACCAAGGGTCACCCGGACAAATCGTCCGCGTGGCCTCGAGTCCATGCAGATCTTTGACAGACCGCACTATCCAGCAACGGATCCTGCAAAGACGGCTATCAACCATTAACGAATCTCTGTGCTATTAGCAACCTGCAAAAATACGAATTAACGCCCGTAAAAGCAAGCAGGCCTTCATAATCCGCGCAAGGTTTCGACCAGCCGGGCATTGTCCGCCCGGTCGCGGACTGCCAGCCGGATATAATCCCGGCCGCCGAACGCCTTCTTGGCGCTGCAGTCCTTGATGAGGATGCCCTGGCGCAGCAGCAGCATCGCCAGTTCATGCGAGGAGAAGCGTCCCGTCACCCGGCACAAGAAATAATTCGCCTGGCTCGGATAGACCTTCAGATACGGGATTTCACCCAGTTCCCGGAAGAACTGTGCCCGCTCCGCCCGGAATGCCGCGCAGGCCGCCAGGTAATCCTTGTGATACTTCTCATATATCTGCATATAGAACTCCCCGAAGGAGTTGATGTTCCAGATCGCCACATCTTTTTTCAGCCGGTCGACCAGCGTACGGTCGCCGCTGGCCAGGATCCCCAGCCGCAGCCCGGGCACCCCGTAGCTCTTGCTGATCGACTTGACGACGACCAGATGCGGATTCTCCGCCAGCAACGAACGGTCCAACAACGTAAAGGCCTCGTCCGCAAAGTCCACGAAACTCTCATCCACGATCAGCCGCATGCCCTGCTCCTTCGTCCAGGCAACCAGGTCCAGCACCTCCTCCCGCGTCAGGAAATGGCCCGACGGATTGTCCGGATTGATCAGCAACAACGTATCGACCGGATGCCGGCCAAAGAAATCTTTCAGTTCCTGTACGCCATACCGGAAATCCTCCGACGTCGGGACGAACTGTACCCGCGCCTCGTCCGGACGGCGGTTCGGATACTCCTCAAAGGTGGGGAGGATGTTCCCCAGACGGCCGGCATGGCCCTCCATCAGCGCCTTGATCAGTTCCGCCGCGCCGTTGCCCACCACGATCTGATCCGGGTGGAGCCCGAAGTTCTTCGCCGCCAGCAAGGCATTGACCCGCATACCCGAAGGATACTCCCGCAGGAGCGTCTCGAAACTCGCCTTGATCTCATCGATCATCCGCTGCGGCGGGAAATACGGATTGACCAGGTAGCAGTAGTCCAGCATCTGTGGATAGCGCCAATAGCCGCCGTACCGGCCGGAAATGGCGGCATAATGCTCCTGCTCCGTCGGAGCGAACATACCCGATGCGATATCCAGGTCCTGGACGTCGTCGATCTCATACCAATGCTCTCCGTTCAGCGGCAGGGCCTTCAGCGGAGCGTCGTGGAGGTGGACGATAACCCGCAGCACCTGCTCATAGTAGGCATTGTTGCCGAGGGCCGTGCAATAGGCCTCCAGGAAAGGAACATAATATTTCTGCAGGAACTCCCGGCTGAACTTGTAGATGTTGACGGTCTTGTAATAATCCTTGATCTCCTCGTAGCGGAAGCCGTTCTTGTCGATGAACCGCACGATCCGCTGCCGGTCGTCCAGGGTCACCACGGTGCCGTCCATCCAGCTCTCATACTTGTCGACCAGGGCGATATTCGGGTCCGGATCCTCCAACAGCCGCGCCACGACGGCAGGTTCGTAGATCAGGTCCGACTCCAGCAGAAGCGTATCCTCCTCCAGCAGGTAATCCTTGGCCAGGTAAAGCGAATAGATGTTATTGGTCCTGTCATAGACCGGATTGTCGACATAGACGACCGGGGTCCCCTCGAACGAGTCCCCGACATACTTCCGGACATTGTCGCCTTTGTAGCCCACCACCAGCACGACCCGCGAAACGCCCAAGTCATGCAGGCAGGCCAGGGTCCGGTCGATCAGTTTCGTACCGTTGACCTCCAGCATGCATTTGGTGTTGTCCTGTGTATATTCGCCGAGGCGTTTTCCCATGCCTGCGGCAAGAATGATCGCTTGCATAATCGCTTAATTAATCTCTGTTTTTCTGTAGCGGAAATGGTATGGCATCCCGTCGGTCCTGTATTCGGAAGCATTCCGGGTATCATAGATACTGATCCGCACCTCGTCGCTCCCGAAGGGGAACTCCCACAATTCCATCAGGCCGTTCCCGCCGTTCTTCTGGTTCTGCAGGTTGAACAAGACCTGGTGCACCTCCCGTCCGGCCGCATTGGGCATCACGCATTCCGCCGTAAAGCCGTTGTGGCCGCAAAGCACGCAGAGCACATTGTCGTGCGGATAGACCACCTCGTCCCAAAGCGTCTGCGGAGAGCATGACGTCGAATTCTTGAACAGGCGGGAACCGTAAGACTCCGCCCCGTCCTGCTGCCCGTCCCGGGTCAGGAACTCATGGGTCAGGAGGATGTACTGACGGTCCGGATGCGCCTCCAGCACACTGTTCGCCCACGCCCGCACCTCGTCGCGCGCACCGAATTCCAGGATCAGGATATCGAGCCGCTCGCCGAAGATCTCGTTGCGCATGACGACATTCTCCAGCCTTCCCGGCTCGAAAGCCTCCTCCACATGCGCAAGGGTCTGCGGGAACGACGAATACGTCGTAAAGAAAGTCGCATCCCGGTCCGGGATGTACCCCTGCCAATCCCACTCATAATCATGGTTCCCGATGGCATTGTAGAAGGGAACGACCTTTGCCGTGGAATCCGTTGCATCCCAAAACCGCAGCCACTCCGCCTCCTGGTTATGCTCGGTCGTATCCCCGACATGGAGGACGCAGCGGATGTTGCCATAGCGATGCTGCGCAGTCTGGATCCAGTGCTGCGTCGACGTATACCATTTCATGGCCGACGAGGAGACCGTATAGCCCTGGATATCCCCAAAGACAATGATGTATTCCGACGTCGGGTCCAGCGCATCGGGTGCAGGCTCTGCCAGGGGCTGTTTCTGACAGGCTGTCACGGCCAGGAGCAACGTCAGCAACGTGGAAACAGGAAGCTTCCCAATCATCCGGCCTCGCACTACTCTACCGCCAGCAGTTCTCCCCGCTCGGCCTCGCCGGCCAGGCGCAGCAGATACTGGCCGTAGGGATTCTTGGCCATGGGAGCCGCCACGACACGCAGGTGCTCCGGCGAGATCCAGCCACGCCGCAGGGCGATGCCCTCCAGGCAGGCCACCTTCAGTCCCTGCCGTTTCTCGATGGTCTCGATATAGATGGAAGCCTCCGCCAGGGAATCATGGGTCCCCGTATCCAGCCACGCGAATCCGCGGCCCAACGTCTTGACCTGCAAATCCCCAGCATCCAGGAACGCCTGGTTCACAGACGTGATCTCAAGCTCCCCGCGCGCGGACGGTTTGACCGACGCCGCCACATCGACGACCCGGTTCGGATAGAAATACAGGCCGACCACGGCATAGTTGCTCTTCGGCTTGGCGGGTTTCTCCTCGATCGACAGGCAATTCCCCTCCCGGTCGAACTCCGCCACGCCATACCGCTGCGGATCGCTCACCCAATAGCCGAACACCGTCGCCTTGCCGGCATCCGCCGCCGCGACCGCATCCTGCAACAGGCCCGTGAACCCCACGCCATGGAAGATATTGTCCCCCAGCACCAGGCACGCGCTGTCATCCCCGATAAACTCCCGGCCGATGATGAACGCCTGCGCCAGTCCGTCCGGAGAAGGCTGCTCCGCATACTGCATCCGCACCCCGAAATCACTCCCGTCGCCCAGCAACCGCCGGAACGACGGCAAGTCCTGTGGCGTGGAAATCAGCAGGATATCCCGGATTCCCGCCAGCATCAGCACGCTGATCGGATAATACACCATCGGCTTGTCATAAATGGGCAGGAGCTGCTTGCTCACCCCCTTGGTGATCGGGTACAGCCGCGTACCGGATCCCCCGGCTAGAACGATTCCTTTCATAAGATGACCTCCGTAGATAACTTATCTGTCCTCACAAAGATACGAAAAATGTTCCGGAAACGACCCCGGCATAAAGCAGTGCTATTCGATCAATGATCCACCCCATCGATAAACAGTCGTGATCGTCGGAGCTGAGATATGCTCTTTATTGATCATCTCCGCAATAAACCGCAAGCCAAACGGGAAATCCTCCGTAAAATACCGGCTCCCAAAGTCAATGACCCATCCGCTTTCCATTTGCTTCATCGGGCTGGTGATTGACTGGAACGCGGGGATGGACTGTATCTTGCGTGTTAATGAAGAAGCATCCGTACTTTCATAGTAGTCAAGCAAGGTCGGCAGACTGTGCACCCCCAATCTGTCAAGCAGTCGGAAAAATTCTTCATCCATATCGATGAGCAACCGTGAAGCCTCGTCCGTCCACTCCTTGTAGAATAGGATATTATGGTCAAACACCTCATTTTCTCGGCCATAGAACATCGAATAGAGTCGTCCGGTGTGCAAAATCGGATTGGAATTGCTTAAGGCTACCTCATAAAAGCTCGTGAGCAAAGAAACAGGTGTCACAAAAAGCCTCTCAAGATCCTTGCGGAACGATTCACGGTCTTCCACATTCTCCAACACGGCGGCCAGGCTTGATTTGTACCCAAGGAGGTTGGCCGTCCTTCCATATTCGGCCACACGGGAAATAAAGGGTACCCGCTGGAATCCGAATAACTTTGCATCCTTCCCGAGGATGTCGTGAGCAAAGAAAAAGAAGCCCGTACTTGAGACCACCGTGCCGACTGCGGCTTGGCCCACGAAAGGCTTGATGTCACGCAATGTCTTTTCAATCAGGTAACCAGGCAGGCACAGGAGGATCATATCCTGCCCGGCAACGACCTCTTCGGGTTTCGAAGAAACTCGGTTTATCTTCGCTTTAAACTGCTTGCCAACCGGGTCCGTTACCGTAATGGTCTTTTGCCATAGGCCAGGATGACCCGACAGAATGTTCAGTTCTACATCATTCTGCGATGCCATTACGCCGGCGCACACATGCCCGAGCGAACCTCCTCCGCAAATACAAATCTTCATCCTTCCCATTATTTTCCAAACACTTTCCTCGCCTCGGCGTAGCTCTGCAGGTTGCCGATGTCGTAGCGGCGACCGGGCATGGGCCAGGCGTAGACCGGACGGCGGGCAGCAAGCCAGGACAGGAAACTGCCCGGGGCGTCGATGCCGCAGCCATCCGCGATGGCCTCAGGAAGCAGGCGCATGTCCTCGCGGGTGTAGGCATAAAAGGCCGGCACGCACCAGTGGCTCTTCGGAACGGCCGGCTTCTCCTCCATCGAGAGGATGCGGCCGTCGTCCGCGCGCTCGATCACGCCGGTCTTGTGCAGCCGGACCTCGTCGGGCTCCTCGTAGCACATCACGCAAGACGCCTTGCGTACGCGTGCGTATGAAACAAACTCCGACAGGCTGAAATCCAGCAGGTTGTCCCCTGCCATGACCAGCACGTCATCGTCCAGTCCCGCCTTTTCGACGGCGAACTCGATATCCTTCACGGCCCCCAGCCGGGTCTCGTTCGACGAAGTCCCGTCGTCCAGGACGGTGATCTTCGCACCGACCCGATGCTGC
>CADCRA010000076.1 GCA_902803715.1 uncultured Bacteroidia bacterium | reverse complement strand
TCGAGGACGTTCGGGTCCACCATGCCGCAGCCCATGATCTCGAGCCAGCCGGTACCCTTGCAGATGTTGCAGCCCTTGCCCTTGCAGATGTTGCAGCTGACATCCACCTCGGCGGACGGCTCCGTGAACGGGAAATAGGAAGGACGCATCCGGATCTGGGTATCCGGACCGAACATCTCGCGGGCAAAGAGCAGGATCGCCTGCTTGAGGTCGGCGAAGGTGACGTTTTCATCGATGTACAGGCCTTCGACCTGGTGGAAGATGCAGTGGGCGCGGGCGGAAATCGCCTCGTTACGGAACACGCGGCCCGGGCAGATCACACGGATCGGAAGCGGCTGCCTCTCCATGGTACGGACCTGGACGGAAGACGTGTGGGTCCTGAGCAGCAGCGGATTAAGGTGGCCGACAGAGACGAAGAAGGTGTCCTGCATATCGCGGGCAGGATGGTTCGGCGGGAAGTTCAGGGCCTCGAATACATGGTAATCGTCCTCGATTTCAGGGCCTTCGGCGACATCGTAGCCGAACTTGCGGAAAATGCTGACGATCTGCTCGCGGGCGATGGAGACGGGATGACGGGAACCGAGCGGGTACGGGTCGCCCGGCATGGTCGCGTCGAAAGACGGCGCGCTGGCCGCGGCCTGTGTCTCGGCGGAAGCCTTCAGTTCCTCGATCTTCGCGGCAGCCTCTTTCTTGAGGAGATTCAGCCGCTGGCCGAATTCCCGCTTGAGATCCGGTCCGATGGTACGGAATTCCTCGAAAAGTTTCGTGATTTCACCTTTCTTGCCCAGGAAGCGTACGCGCGCTTCTTCTACCTCTTTTTCCGTCTTGCACTGGAGCGCGGAAAGCTCGGCAAGGATCTGTTCAATCTGCTCTTTCATCTTCAAATGCTATAAATATCCTGCAAAGATAACTAATTCTTCGGTTTCGCGGCGTTTTTTGCAGCTTTCTCCCTGCGTTTGTCCCGGGCTTTCTGCTGGCGGGCGGCGCCGGACTTCAGGTATTTGGCCCACTGCTCCTCGGTAAAGATCTTCTGGTAGGTGTCGTAGATCTGCTGATACCACTTGTCCTGGACGGTCACATACAGGTCGACGTTGCCGACCTTGGCGCCCTGCAGGGATTTCATCTCCGCATCCAGGGCGAGATAGTCATGCTGCAGCGTCGAATCGACGTAGAATACCTGCCAGCCTTCCAGATCCAGCAGGCGTTCGAGGCGCTCCGCCTCATTGGCCGCCAGTTCTTCCATCGACGGCTGTTTCGGCTCGTTCTGGGCGCGGAGCACGGCTGCGGACGCGCACAGGAGGACGAGGGACATGATTATCGTCAAAAAGGTCTGTTTCATCTCAAAAAATTGTTAGATTTGCAATTCACAAACGGACAAAAGTAATCAAATAATAGCAAAAGTACAAGATGAAACTGAAAGCACTCCTCGGCACCGCCGCTCTTTCCGCCTGGGCCATGACCCTTTCCCTTCCGACCGACGCCTGCACGAATGTCATCGTGACCCGCGGCGCCAGCGCCGACGGATCCGGCATGGTCTCCTATGCGGCAGACTCGCACATGCTCTTCGGCGAACTGTATTTCCGCCCGGCAGCCAATTGGAAAGTCGGCGCCATGCGAAAAGTATATGACTGGGATTCAGGACGTTATCTGGGAGATATCGAAGAGATCGCCCATACCTACAAGCGGGTTGGCAACATGAACGAGCACCAGCTCATCATCGGCGAAACGACCTTCGGCGGCCGGGAAGAACTCGCTGACAAATACGGCGGCATCGACTACGGCTCCCTGATCTACATCGCCCTCGAGCGCTGCAAGACCGCCCGCGAGGCCATCGAATGCATGACCTCTCTCGCCAATGAATACGGCTACTACTCGGAGGGGGAAAGTTTCTCCATCGTCGACAAGGAAGAAGCCTGGATCCTCGAAATGATCGGCAAAGGCACGGTCATGCGCAACGGCAAGAATCTCAACAAGGGTGTCGTCTGGGTCGCCCGCCGCATTCCCGATGGCATGATCTGCGCCCACGCCAACCAGGCCCGCATCACCACCTTCCCGCTCAATGATCCCGACAACTGCCTCTATGCCAAGGACGTCATCACCTTCGCCCGCCGGCAGGGCTACTTCGAGGGAGAAGACGATGAATTCAGTTTCGCCGATGCCTACTGCCCGCTCGATTTCAGCGGCATGCGCGGCTGCGAAGCCCGTGTCTGGAGCGCCTTCAACCTCCTCAGCAACGGCTGGTTCACCTATGAAGACGAAACCGGCCGCCTCGTCACCAAGGACGCCTACTCCTTCGTCGACTATGCGATGGGCCACAACCCCAAGAACCGCATGCCGCTCTGGATCCAGCCGGCCAAGAAACTGACGGTCAAGGACATCGCAGACGTCATGCGCGACCACTATGAGGGTACGCCCATGGACATGACCTCCGACATCGGAGCCGGCGGCAACGCCCTCCCGTACCGCTGGCGTCCGATGACCTTCCAGCACGAAGGCAAGACCTACACCAACGAGCGCGCCATCGCCACCCAGCAGACCGGATTCTGGTTCGTCGGCCAGAGCCGCGGCGCCTATCCGGACGTCATCGGCGGCATCCTCTGGTTCGGCACCGACGATGCGGCAACCTCTTACCTGACACCGATTTATACCAATACCACCCGGGTCCCCCGCTGCTTCGAAGAAGGCAATGGCGACCTCCTGACCTACTCCCCGACGTCCTCCTTCTGGGTCAACAACCGCATCACCAACGACTGCTACCGGATGTATAACATCATGGCCCCGTTCGTCCGTGAGAAGATCGACAAGTTCGAAAACGACCAGCTCAAGGCCATCCGCCAGGTCGACAACGAAGCCCTCGACCTCTATGCGAAAGCCGCCGACAGGGAGATGCAGAAAGCCGAAAAGAAAGGCTACAACTATGATCCGAAAGAAGACACCGGCGACATCTTCAACGCTGTCAAGCGCCACTTGACCCAGTATTCCGTCGAGACGGCCCAGGCGCAGTTCAAGGCCTGGAAAGAGCTGGAAACCATCATGTTGGTCAAGTTCATCGACGGCAACGTCAAGGCCCAGAACGCCGACGGCAGCTTCAAGCACAGCGACCTGTCCGTCCACATCCCGGAAGGCCTCGAGCAGCCCGGCTACACCGATGTCTGGAAACAGACGGTCGCCAACACCTACGGGGAAATCCTCGAAGTCGTTCCGACCGAAGAAAAATAACTACATGTCCGCGAGGGTAAACAGCCTCGCGTCGACCGCATACTCTTTCAAAGGACCTTTCCGCAGGGATGCCACCTTCCCGAGGAAAGGTTCTTTCTTGAAATCCTCCGCCCGCAGTTCAACATCGCAGACCAGCGCCTTGCGGGCGCGGGGCGGGAAACCGATGATGTCGATCTCCGGCCCGGCGTCCCCGGCGTGGACCGAAGACCATTCTCCGCCGAGTTCACGATAGCCGCTCTCTTCGCGGAACTTCCGCAGGAACCACTCCCGCAGCGCCCCGTGCGCCGAAATGGCGAAATCCGCAGCGGCCGCCGCCTTCATCCGGTCCAGCCGGCCCAGTTCGTACTCCGCCCGCCGAGCCTCGACGTGCCGGAGCCAGAAACGCAGGGCGGGATCGGCGATTTCATAGCGGACGACCCCGCGGCTGGCCGGTCCGGCCAGCATCGGGCGGGTCTTGCGGATCAGTTCATATTCGGTCTCAAGTTTGGCCAGATGGCCGCCGATGATGACGCCACCCAGCCGGTCTTCCATCTCCGACTGGGAGACGGCCCCTTGTGCAATCGACTGCAGGATAGACAGATAGACCTCTGAATTCTTCCCCAGGACCCGGCAGAGCAACTGCTCGCCGTCCCGCAGGAAGGGAGAATCTTCCGAAAAATAGAAATCCAGGATTTCCTGCCGGGTGCGGCAGCCGGCCTCTTTCAGCCAGGCTGTCCGGTACGGCATGGCCCCCGTCACCATGAACGCCGTCAGCAGGTCCTCTCCCGCCAGGCCGAGATGCGCCTTCAGCGCTTCGACCTTCAGCGGTCCCATCTCCAGATGCAGGTCCAGCAGGCCGACCAGCGGCGAATGGTCATGCGCAGTCAGTTCCTCCGTCCGCTTCCGGCTGGAGCAGAGCAGCACCAGGTTGAGGTGCGTCTTGTTGCGGCGCTGGCGCCAGCAGTCCCGGATCTCGGAGAAATCCTTCAGCGGCAGCAACTGGCACTCGTCCAGAATCAGCGTGAACGGTTCCTTCTCGGACAGGTACATCAGATAGTCCACCAGGCCGGGAACGGAATGGGCGTTGCCCGGCACGGACGCCCCGAGCAGGGCCTCCGCCTGGGCGACCCAGTCCGCCGTCAGCAGGGCCGGCGTCTTGCGGCCCATCCGGAAATAGAGCAGCGGCTTGTCCCGGTAGGCTTCCGCCGCGAGGGCCGTCTTTCCGCAGCCGTGCGGGCCGGAAAGCAGGGTCATGCGGCTGGACTTCGTCTCGGCCATCCACAACTGGCGTCCCAGGAGGGTCAATTCATCGTCACGCTCAATCAGTTTCATGGCAATTAAATTAATCTAAGTAAAATAGTCTACCTGCAAAGATACGTATCTCCTTGATAAAAAACAAGTCGGGCCGGATAAGAATCCAGCCCGACAAACACAGGATGTACCGACTTAATTTTTCAGGACGACCTGGCCGCCAACCGCATCTACTGTGATGACGGAGTCCTTCCGGACCGTGCCGGAAAGGATGGCGGTCGCCAGTTGGTTGACCAGTTCACGCTGCATCAGCCGCTTGACCGGACGGGCACCGTAGGCCGGGTCATATCCCTTGTCGGTCATATAATCTTCGAAGGCCGGCGTGAAGGAAAGTTCGATGCCGTCCTCGGCCAACTTGCCCTGGAGTTCGCGCATCTGGATGTGGAGGATCTCCCGCACGTCGCCGCGGGTCAGCGGATCGAACATCAGGATCTCGTCGATCCGGTTCAGGAATTCCGGACGGACCGTCTGCTTGAGGACGTCGATGACTTTGGCCTTGCATTCTTCCAGCATCTGCCGGCGCCGGGCGATGGCATCCATGTCCGCCATCGGATCCTTGCCGTCCACGTCGGGCAGTCGCTCCATGTACGACTGGATGATTTCCGCGCCCGCGTTGGACGTCATGATCAGGATCGTGTTCTTGAAATCAACCGTACGGCCCTTGTTGTCCGTCAGCCGACCGTCGTCGAGGACCTGCAGCAGGATGTTGAAAACATCGGGATGCGCCTTCTCGATCTCGTCGAGCAGGATGACCGAATACGGCTTGCGCCGCACGGCTTCCGTCAGCTGGCCGCCCTCATCGTAGCCGACATAGCCCGGAGGCGCACCGATCAGCCGGCTGACCGTGTGGCGTTCCTGGTATTCGCTCATGTCGATACGGGTCATCATGTTCTCATCGTTGAACAGGAACTCCGCCAGGGCCTTGGCCAGTTCGGTCTTGCCCACGCCAGTCGTACCCATGAACAGGAAAGACCCGATCGGCCGCTTCTCATTCGAAAGGCCCGCACGGTTGCGGCGCACGGCATCGGAGACCGCCTGGATCGCGGGATCCTGGCCGATCACCCGCTTGTGCAGGGCTTCTTCCATCCGCAGGAGTTTCTCCTTCTCACTCTCCAGCATCCGCTTGACAGGAATACCGGTCCACTTGGCCACGACCTCTGCGATATCTTCCGGCGTTACCGCTTCTGTCACAATCGGTTCCTTGATCTGCGCCTGACGGGCGGTCAGTTCGTCGATCTTCTTGGAAAGTTCCGCCATCCGGCCGTAGCGCAGTTCCGCGACCTTGCCGTAATCTCCGGAACGCTCGGCTGCCTGGGCCTCGATCTTGTATTCCTCCTGCTGCTGGCGGGCGCTCTGCAAGGAATTCAGGATCTCCTTTTCCTCGTTCCAGCGCTTCATCAGCGCCTCACGCTGCGCCGTCAGTTCGCCCAGCTGCTGCTCGATCTTCTCGAGCTTGAGCGAAACGCCCTCACGCTTGATCGCTTCCTTCTCGATCTCCAGCTGGCGGATCTTCGAATTCAGTTCATCGATCGGCTCCGGCACGGAGTTCATCTCCAGCCGCAGTTTCGAAGCCGCCTCGTCGACCAGGTCGATCGCCTTGTCCGGCAGGAAACGGTTGGTGATGTAACGATGCGAGAGATTGACCGCCGCGATCAGGGCATCGTCCTCGATGCGCACGCGGTGGTGGTTTTCATACTTTTCCTTCAGGCCACGGAGGATCGAGATGGACTCGGCCGGCGACGGTTCGTCGACCATGACCATCTGGAACCGGCGCTCCAGCGCCTTGTCCGCCTCGAAGTATTTCTGGTATTCGTCCAGGGTCGTCGAACCGATGGTCCGCAATTCGCCGCGGGCCAGCGCCGGCTTCAGGATGTTCGACGCGTCCATCGCGCCGGACGTCTTGCCTGCGCCGACGAGGGTGTGGATCTCATCGATGAACAGGATGATCTGTCCCTCGCTCTCGACCACTTCCTTGACGACGCCCTTGAGCCGCTCTTCGAATTCTCCCTGGTATTTGGCACCGGCGATCAGGGCTCCCATGTCCAGGGAGTAGATCACCTTGTCTTTCAGGTTCTCCGGAACCTGGGCATTGACGATCTTCTGTGCGATTCCCTCGGAAATGGCGGTCTTGCCGACACCCGGTTCGCCGACCAGGATCGGGTTGTTCTTGGTCCGTCGGCTCAGGATCTGCAGGACCCGCCGGATCTCGTCGTCACGTCCGATGACCGGATCCAGCTTGCCCTTGGCTGCCAGGTCGTTGAGGTTTGTCGCAAATTTCTGCAAAAACTCTGTCTTCATCATAATTCCTTTCTCCTTTCCGTTCCCCGGACCATGCAGCAATAGCCGTCTGCTCCGGAGAACAAACGGCTATCGTCAAATTATATTCCAAGCGGTTTTTTACTGACAATCTGTCAGTCCGGCAACCTCTTTATTCCGCAGGTGCTTCGGTAGCGGGGGCTTCCGTAGCAGGGGCCTCGGTGGAAGGAACTTCCTGGATCGGGCTGGACGGGAAGGCGGGCTGCTCAGTCGTGGTGACGTCGAGTTCGTCGGTCACATCCATGGTAGCGCGGCCGTTGCCGAGGGTGAAGGAAGTGACGATGGAGACGACCAGGACGAAGGTAACGAGGTACCAGGTCCATTTCTCGAGGTCGTTTGCGGCCTGACGGACGCCGAGGACCTGATTGGCGGCGACGAAGTTGATGGCCATGCCGTCACCCTTGCCGTTCTGGAGCAGGACAACGATGACCAGAAGGACGCTCGCGATGACGATGGCGACAGTCAGAATGATGAAAACTGCGTTCATAATATACTTTTGATTTTATATTTCTTGTTCCAATTTTTCGATAAGGGCTGCAAAGTAAGCATTTTTTTCCGGGAATTTCAAGAGAAGTTTCGAATAAATGCGTTTTGCTTCCTCATTCCGGCCCTGATCTGCAAAAATTTGCGCCAATGTTTCGGTGCAGAAGAAGTCATCCACCTCGAGGGTCTCGCCCTTGTCCGCCGCCTCGATCCGGGCCTTCACGGCAAAGCGCGAAAAGACGTTGTCCTCCCCTTTGCGGACCTTGTCGTACTGGGCCTGCGTGAAATAATCGCCCCCGACCACACGCACGGCGCGCTCCGGCTTTTCCTCCTCGGCCGGCTCCTCGCTGATGTACGAACGGAGCAGTTTGTCGAGATCCTTGTCGGAATAATCCTCGCGGCTGTCGAGCCGGACGATGTCCGAGACGATGCGCCGGTCGCCCAGGTACAGGGCTGCCTCCGCATACTGGTCCCGGTCCCAGGCGTCCCCGCCCATGCGGGCCATCCGGATGCAGAGTTCGCGCCGGGCCGCCCCGTACCAGGGATAAAGGTTGACGACGCCGGCCAGTTCGTCGAGCGTCAGGGTCTTGAGATTGATGTAGTCGGTCCGTTCCATCGTTGCTTACCAGTTGGCCACCGTGGCGTTCAGGATATCTTCGCAGAGTTTCTCGATGATTTCTTCGCACAGGGTCCCTTCCACGGCATCGAGGGAGAGGTTCGAGTCATAATCCGCAAATGCGGAGAAGGATTTCTCAAAGTCGTCTTCCGGATATTTCCGGTTCATGTAGGAGATCTTGACGCTGACGGTCAGCCGGTTCTGCGCCGCGAGTTCCGCGGCGGTGACCGCCTGGGCCCGGACGTCGTAGCCCGTGATTTCGCCCGAGATCTCCAGGTCGCCGTCCAGGTCGACCTGCGTGAGCCGGGTCATTTTGCGGAACTTCTCCTTCAGGCCTTCAGTCAGGTCGTTGCTCAGGTTCGGATTGACCTTCAGGGCCTTGTATTCCATGTAGTTGATCGTAACCGTCTTGACGTCGGACTGGATCGAGGTTCCGGAGAACGAGTAGATCCCGCAGGCGGAAGCCAGCAGGAGCAGGGACGCCAGGGCGGCGCAGGAAAGGAGCTTGCGGAGGTTCATGGCTTATTGTTCCTTGTTTCTCGCACTGCGGAACTCCGGCGGGAGTTTCCGGTACAGGGTCCGTTCGGAGATGCCCAGCTCTTCCGCGGCTTTCTTGCGGTTACCGCGGTGCTTCTCCAGCGCCTTGCGGATCAGGTCCTCGCTGGCGTCGTGGAGGGAGTAGGTGCTCTCCTTGTTATCTTGATAATCAACGACATGTCCCGGCTGTTCCTGCTCTTCGGGCTGCGGCTGGAAGTCGTCCTGGATATCGACGTCTTCCGGCGTCGTCGGCCGGAGTTCGGGGACATGGGCGGGCTTGGCCTGGCGGCCTTCGACCAGGGAGCGCAGGCGGGACACCTCGGCGTTCAGCAGAGCGATGGCACGGAAAATCTCCTGCTTGTCGTCCTCCCGCATGGTGTTGGTCGGACCGACATGGACCGGAAGCATGTTGTCATCTTCCTTCGTGATGTACTTTGCCAGGGTCGCGGCGTCGATCTCGCAGCGCTCGGAATCCGGACGCAGGTCGACGGTCTCGAACACGGAGACGCGGTTGGCGATGCTCTGGAGCTGGCGGATGTTGCCCGGCCAGCGGTAGGAGGTCAGGAAGTCCACGGCGTCGCGGGTCAGGTTGACCTTGCGGCGGCTGTAGCGCTCGGAGAAATCGGAGGTGAACTTGCGGAAGAGCAGGTGGATGTCCTCCTTGCGGTCCCGCAGCGGGGGCATGGCGATCTGCACGGCGCTGAGCCGGTAGTAGAGGTCCTGGCGGAACTTGCCCTGGGCCACGGCGTTCAGCAGGTCGACGTTCGTGGCGGCGATAACGCGCACATTGGTCTTGCCGACCTTCGAGGCGCCGACGCGGATGTATTCGCCGGACTGGAGGACACGCAGCAGTTTCGCCTGGGTCGGAAGGGGAAGTTCGCCGATCTCGTCCAGGAACAGGGTGCCGCCGTCCGCCTCCTCGAAATAGCCCTTGCGGGCTTCGATGGCGCCGGTGAAGGAACCTTTCTCATGGCCGAACAGTTCCGAATCGACCGTGCCGGAAGGAATGGCGGCGCAGTTGACAGCCAGGTACTTGCCGGTCTTGCGGAGGCTGTTCTGATGGATGATCCTGGGAATCACATCCTTGCCGGTTCCGCTTTCGCCCGTAACCATGACCGTCAGGTCGGTCGGAGCGACGGCGACCGCCATCTCCAGCGCCCGGTTGAGACCGGGATCGTTGCCGATGATGTCGAATTTATTCTTGAGTCTCTGTAATTCCAATGTATCCATATCTCGACAAAGTTACGAAAACCCGCGAAATTTATGACGCGCCGATTCGAAAAATCTTCATTTATTAGTATATTTGCGAAATAAAGCGCACAATATATTGTAAACATATTAAAGATTCAAGCATGAAGAAAGGTATGAAACTGCTCGCAGCCGTGATCATGGGTATTTCGGCTGTCGCGTGCTCCTCTTACGAAAAAATGGTGAAGATGGCGGAGAACGTCCGCGTCACCTGTGATCCCGAAATCCTCGAAGTCGTCGCCGACAACATCGACGCCGACATCACCGTCACCTATCCGGCCGACTACTTCCACCCGAAGGCCATCCTCGAGGTTACTCCCGTCCTCGTCTACAACGGCGGCGAAGCGATCATGAAGCCGTTCGTCTATCAGGGCGAGAAAGTCAAGGACAACTACAAGACAGTCTCTTCCAACGGCCAGACCGTCCGTGAGCACATCCATTTCGACTATGTCGAAGGCATGGAGCAGGCCCAGCTCGAACTCCGCGCCGTCGCCCGCTACAAGACCCGCTATGCCGTCCTTCCGACCCGCAAGGTCGCCGATGGCTGCAACACCACCTACAAGATGATCGACGCCAGCGGCTATGTCTCCTACAAGGCTGACAACTACCAGGAGGTCATCAAGCAGACCGAAGAAGGCCAGATCCTCTACAGCATCAACTCCGCCGACGTCGCCAACAAGGAGCTGAAGAACCAGTCCATCAAGGACTTCCAGGCTGCCCTCGACGAGATCAAGGCCAACGAGCGCAAGATCCTCACCGGTACCGAGGTCGTCGCTTACGCTTCCCCGGACGGTGGCAAGACCCTCAACGACAAGCTCTCCGGCAACCGTGCCAAGAGCGGTGAGAAGGCTTTCAACCAGGTCACCAAGGGCAAGGAAGTCGGTGAGACCGAGGTCCGCAGCATCGGCCAGGACTGGGAAGGCTTCCAGGAGCTCGTCTCCAAGAGCAACATCGAGGACAAGGACCTGATCCTCAGGGTTCTCTCCATGTATAGCGATCCGGCTGTCCGCGAGAGCGAGATCAAGAACATGTCCGAGGTCTACACCTCCCTCAAGAGCACCGTCCTTCCGGAACTCCGCCGCGCCCGCTTCATCGCCAACGTCGAGTACCAGAACTACACCAGCGAGGAACTCCTGAAACTCGTTGACGACAACATCGACGTCCTCGACGAAGAAGCCCTCCTCCGTGCCGCTTCCCTCGTCCGCGACAACGACAAGAAGGCCGACCTCTACCAGAAGGCCGCCGACAAGTTCGGCAGCGACCGCGCCCGCTTCAACAAGGGTGTCGCCCTGCTCGCCGCCGGCAAGGTTGCCGCTGCTGAGACCGCTTTCAACCAGGTCCAGACCAAGGACGGCGAACTGGAGAACGCCCTCGGTGTCATCGCCCTCCAGAAGGGTGACTACCAGGAGGCTGCCCGCCGCTTCGCCAAGGCCGGCACCGATGAGGCCAAGTGGAACATGGGTCTGTACGATGTCCTCTCCGGCAACTATGAGAAGGCCGCCCAGGAACTCGCCGACACCAAGGGTTGCTGCTTCAACCGTTCCCTCGCCTACATCCTCGCCGACCGTCTGAACGACGCCGAGAAGTCCCTGACGTGCCAGGATGCCCGCGCCAACTATCTCCGCGCGATCATCGCCGCCCGCAAGGGTGATGCGACCGATGTGCAGACCAACCTCGCAAAGGTCCGCTCCGCCGACGCCGAGCTCGCCGCCCGCGCCGAGAAGGATATCGAGTTCGCCCAGTACAGATAGTTCCGGGTCCTCGAAAACCGAATGCAGCGGCCGTTCCGGATTCCGGAGCGGCCGCTTCGCTTTTTACTTAAAGTGCAGCAAGCGTCCCGGTTTTCGGGAGGCTTGCAATATTTCAATGCGTTTTTTGCTGCAGAGGGGAGGCTGTTCCGACGGCGCGTGGGATCATTCGGCGGCCTCGCGGCGGCGGAGGGCGTCGAAGTAGAGGGTGCGGCGGACGTCGGGGCTGATGTCGAAGGAGGCGACGCGGGCGTTGGGGCCCAGGCCGTCGGCGAGGTTGCAGACATAGAGTTCGCTGATCTCGGAGAGATACAGGAAATCATAGCGGATTTCGTTGTATCGCTGGAGGTTGCGGACATAGCGGCAGATGTTGGCGACGCGGACTTCCGTCAGCGGATCCTTGCAGAAGACATAGAGGCCCATGCGTTCATAGCGGCCGTAGAAGCCGTTGGCGGCCTTTTCGACTTTGCTTTTGAGGATGCGGCGCAGGGGCAGGGCCCGGGACCAGTAGTCCATCTCCAGGCGGCCGATGTAGCGGCCTTCCTGGAGGCCGTAGGCATAGCCGGAGCGGAGGATCCGGGCGAGGTCATCCTCGCCGTCTTCCCGCGGCAGGGCGCCGGACATCTCCCGGAGGAGCGACTCGGCAGCCGCCTTCGACTCCGGCATGGCGCGGGTCACTTCGATGCCGAGCCGGCCGGATTCCGCGGACTGCAAGTCGGGACGGTCGTGCACGACCAGCCCGTCGAACTCGTGTCCGACCAGGCGGGAAAGCGACAGGGCCGCGTATTCCTCGAAGAAACAAGTACCGAACTTGCGTTCCATAAGCGTCCGTAATTCATACAAAAATACATCTTTTCCGGGATATTCCGTATCTTCGCGGCATGAAATCCTTCCTGCAGACAGATTTGCCGGCCGCAGCCATCGCCGGAACCGTCAATGAACGGCTGGCCGAAAAAGGCTGCTGCATCGTGTGCGCCCCGCCGGGCGCGGGCAAATCCACCCTGCTGCCGCTGACGATCCTCGGAAGCCTGCCGGAAGGAAGCCGGATCCTGATGCTCGAACCGCGGCGCCTGGCCGCCCGGCAGATCGCCCTGCGTATGGCCGAACTGCTCGGAGAAGAAGTCGGCCAGACCGTGGGCTACCGCATCCGTTTCGAGCGGAAAGTCTCCGACGCCACCCGGATCGAGGTCCTGACCGAAGGCATCCTCACCCGGATGCTGGTCGATGATCCCACCCTGGACGGCGTCGGCGCCGTCATCTTCGACGAATTCCATGAACGCAGCCTCGCCAGCGACCTGGCCCTCGCCCTGGTCCGGGAAATCCGCCGGCAGGTCCGCCCCGACCTGCGCATCGTCCTGATGTCCGCCACGATCGACACCCAGTCGCTCTGCCAGGCGCTGGACGCCCCGCTCGTCGAGAGCGAAGGGCGCATGTTCCCCGTCGAAATCCGCCGCGAAAACGAAGACGCCGACATCGTCAGCGTCATCCGCCGCGCCTGGAAGGAAGAAGAAGGGGACATCCTCGCCTTCCTCCCCGGAGAAGCGGAGATCCGCCAATGCGCCGACCGCCTCGGCCCGCCGATGGAAGTCTATCCCCTCTACGGCATGCTCCCGCCCCGGGAACAGCGCCTCGCCATCGCTCCCAGCGCCCCCGGCCACCGGAAAATCGTCCTGGCCACCCCCATCGCGGAGACCTCCCTGACCATCGAAGGCGTCCGCATCGTCGTGGACGGCGGCCTCTGCCGCAAATCCGTCTTCGACCCGCACAGCGCCATGAGCCGTTTCGAGACCGTCCGCATCAGCCGCGACATGGCCGACCAGCGGACCGGCCGCGCCGGCCGCGTTGCACCGGGCATCTGCCACCGCCTCTGGTCCGCCGCCACGGAAGCCCGTATGGCCCCGACCCGTGTCCCTGAAATCCTCGAAGCCGACCTGGCTTCCCTCGTCCTTGAGATCGCTGCCTGGGGCGAAAACGACCCCGGCAACCTGCCCTGGCTCACGCCTCCGCCGCCGGCCCATGTCGAACAAGCCCGGACCCTGCTGACCCTGCTGGGCGCCCTGGAAGGGAGCGGCCGGATCACCCCGCTGGGACGCGCCATGGCCGCCCTGCCCTGCCACCCGCGCATGGCCCGGCTCCTCCTGCGGTCCCGCGACGGTCTCGCCGCCGACCTGGCGGCCCTCCTCGAAGAAAAAGACCCGCTCGGCAGTCCCCTGGCCGGGCTGGACCTCCGTGTCCGCGCCCTGCGGGAAGCCCGCAGGAGCCGCAAGGGATGGACCCGCATCCGGCAGATGGCCGACCAATACCGCCGCATGGCCGGTGCCGAAGAAGACAACAGCGACCCGGACCCCTATGCCATCGGCGCCCTGCTGGCGGCCGCCTATCCGGAACGGATCGCCAAGGCCCTTCCGGACGGACTCTGGCAACTCGCCGGTGGCGAACGGGCGGCCCTCGACCCGGCGGACCCGCTGGGATCGGCAGAATGGATCGCCGTCGCCAACCTCACGACCCGCCGGGATGGTCCGGGCCGGATTTTCCTCGCCGCACCGGTCGCTCCGGAAGACCTGAAAGACTATGTACGGCAGCGGGACATCGTCGCCTGGGACAGCCGGGAAGGAGCCGTCGTCGCCCGACGGGAAGAACGCATCGGCAGCCTGCTGCTGGCCTCCAAACCCCTGTCGGAAGGCATCCGGGAACGGCAGACCGCCGTCATCTGCCAGGCCGCGGTCAAGGAAGGGCTGTCCATGCTGGATTTCTCGGAGGAGGTGCGCAACCTGCAGCGGCGGATCGCTGCCGTAGCGGCCTGGCACCCGGAACTGGAACTGCCGGACCTCTCGGACGAAGCCGTCCTGGCCGGCGCTCCGGACTGGCTCCCGCCATATGTCGGCAAGGCCACGACCGTCGCCGAATTGAAGAAAATTCCCCTGCAGGATGCCCTGTGGAGCCTGCTGACCTGGCCGCAGCAACAGGCGGTCGAACAGGCCGCACCGTCCCATGTCACCGTGCCCACTGGCAGCCGGATCCGGCTCGAATACCGGCAGGGTGCCGAAGCCCCCGTACTGCGCGTCCGCCTGCAGGAATGTTTCGGCTTGACGGACACCCCGCGGGTCGACGGCGGACGGCGGCCCGTCCTGATGGAACTCCTGTCCCCAGGCTACAAGCCGGTCCAACTCACGAGCGACTTGCGGAGTTTCTGGGAGAACACCTATTTCGAAGTGCGGAAAGAACTGCGCCGCCGCTATCCCAAGCACGCCTGGCCGGACAATCCCTTGGAGGCGGACCCCGTCCGGGGTATCCGACGGAAAGGGCCGGCTTTCGCCGACAAGATTCAGCCGATCGGCAAATCATAACGTATTTTCCTGAAAGACTTATCGGCGCGCCCTTGCGGGTGCCCCGATTTGTTGTGCGGGGAGGTGCAGGCAAAGAAATAATTGCTTACATTTGTAAAAATCCCCTCCACCATGAAAACCCACGGCATTCTGACCGCCTGCTTCGCCTTCCTGCTGGCTGGATCCGCGCACGCCCAGACAAACGGGCTCACCTTCGAAGTCAATTTCCGCACCCGCGGGGAGGTCCGCAAAGGCGGCCTCGACGTCAACCGGGACAACGCGAAGAACTATGCCAATTTCATCCATGAACGCACCCTGTTCGGCGCACAGTTCGAGCGTTCCTGGCTGACCGCCAAACTGACGGCGCAGCACAGCAGCATATGGGGCGACGACGCCAGCGGTGCCATCAACATCTATGAAGCATGGACGCAACTGTCCTCTCCCAAAGGCTTTTTCGCCAAGATCGGCCGCCAGAACCTCTCCTATGACAATCAGCGCGTCTTCGGCGCCGACGACTGGGCGATGACCGCCCGCTCGCACGATGTCCTGAAAATCGGCTACGAAGGCCATGGCCACAAACTCCACCTCTTCGCCGCCTACAACCAGAGCAGCGCAAACGTCGACGGCGGCACCTATTTCGACGGCGGCCTGCAGCCTTACAAGTCGATGCAGGCGGCATGGTACCACCTCGACGTCCCGCATACGAACATCGGCCTCTCGCTGATCGCCATGAACGTCGGCATGCAGGGCGGAGAGAGGAACCAGCCCACCGAGCATACGTTCCAGCAGCATCTTTACGGCGGCTACCTGTCCTTCCGGCCCCGGTTCGGCCTGGCGGAGGCGGAATACTACCGGCAGGGCGGCCATGAGGAACACGGCGTTCCGATCGACGCGTGGATGGCCAGCGGCAAAGTCACGCTGACCCCGGGCAGCGGCTGGAGCCTGTACGGAGGGTATGATTACCTGAGCGGCGACGATGATTACACGGTACCGAAACCGGGCCAGGCCGGCATGATGCACCACGAGAGGATCCGCGGATTCACCTCCATCTACGGCTCCCACCACAAATTCTACGGCGCCATGGACTTCTTCTATGTCAAGGCTTATTTCGGCGGCTTCTCCCCAGGTCTGCAGAACGCCTATGTCGGAGGGACCTGGAAGCCCCTCGAAAAACTGTCCCTGGACGTTTCCGCCCACTACCTGGCCATGGCGGCGAATCTGGAAGAAGTCGAAAAGACGCTGGGATATGAATTCGAAAGCGCCCTTACCTGGAGCCTGAACAAGGATGTCGACCTGAGCGCCGGCTATTCCTACATGCACGGCACCGAGTCGATGGTCTATCTCAAACGGTCCGATGAGAACCGGAAACTCCGGTGGGCCTGGATCATGCTGTCCATCACCCCCTCGTTCCTTCAGAAATAATCCGCCCTATTCCCCGTCCCAGCCGAGTTGGGCGAGGATTTCGTCTTCGGTGACGAGGTTGTAGTCGCCCAGGACGGAGTTTTTCAGCATGGACGCGGCGACGCTGAAATCCAGGCAGCGCTGCGGATCGCCCTTCCATTTCTCGGCGGCATGGATGTAGGCCGCCACGAAGGCGTCGCCCACGCCGACGGAGTCGACGATATGGGTAATGTCGTAAATCTTTGTCTTGTAGATCGTCCCTTCGTACCAAAGCAGGGCCGTCAGGGTATGGTGGCTTGTCGTGATCTGGTTGCGCAGGCCCAGCATCATCTCCCGGCAATGCGGGAACTGGCGGTGCATCTCCTCAAAATAGCGGCCGTAAGCCTCCATGTCCAGCTGCGAGTCGGCCATCATGTGGTCCATCGGCACCTGTTTCACGCCCGTCGCCAATTCCCACTCGTCCTGGTCGCCGAAGATGTAGTCGCTGTACTGCATCAGGTCATGCAGGGTCGCGTGCGCGTCGGCGCCCTCGTAGCGCCAGAGATTCTTGCGGTAGTTGATGTCGCAGGTGATGCGCAGGCCCATCTCCCGGGCGGTCCGGACGGCCTCGAAGGTCGCATCCGCCGCGGAGCGGGACACGGCGCAGGTGATGCCGGAGCAGTGGAAGATGTCCGTCCGGCCGAAAATGTCCTTCCAGGGGAACATGCCCGGCTCCGTCAGGTAGAAGGACGAGCCCTGGCGGTCATAGACGACGAGGGACTTGCGGATGTCCGCCGCCCGCTCGAAGTAGTAGGTGCCCATGCGGCCTTCGCCGAGCACCACGTCGCTCACGTCGATCCCGTAATAGCGGAGGTTCTTCAGGCAGGCCCGGCCGATTTCGCTCTGCGGCAGGCGGGAGACGTACCCCACCTGGTTGCCCAGGATGGCCAGCGAAACGGCGACATTGGCTTCCGATCCGCCAAACTGGCCTTCCCATTGGTTCCCCTGTCCGAAACGCAAGGCGCCGGGTTTCGACCAGCGCAGCAGGATTTCCCCGAAAGTGACGATTCTCTTCATGATTCCCTGTGAAATTGTCCGTAAAAATAACAATTTTGGACGGAAACGCCTAATGTCTTCGCCATACGGAAGCGGCAATGTCCATAAAAAGCAGTACATTTGGAAAAATAACCCATTCTTTTTACACAAGCACGGTCATGAAGAAGGTTGCCCTCGTCCTTTCCAGCGGCGGACCCCGCGGATTCGCCTATATCGGCGCCATTGAAGAGCTCCTCGCAAGGGGATATGAAATCACCTCCGTCGCCGGCGCCTCCGCCGGTTCCCTTGTCGGCGGCATCTTTGCGGCTGGCGGACTGGACGCCTTCAAGCAATGGCTCTACGCCCTGGATCCGGTCAAGGTCGTCAGCCTGATGGACTTCTCCCCCAGCATGAACTACCTCGTCAAGGGCGAGAAGGTCATCGCAGCCATCAAGAGGAGGGTGCCCGACGTCCGGATCGAGGACTTGCCCATCCCCTTCACGGCTGTGGCAACCGACCTGCACACCGGCGAGGAGGTCCTTTTCCGGGAAGGGCCCCTGTTCGAGGCAATCCGGGCCTCGATCTCCATTCCGTCCATGTTCCGCCCCGTCCAGTGGAACGGACGCACACTGGTCGACGGCGGCCTGGTCAATACCTTCCCGCTGAACCGGGTGCAGCGCACCGAAGGCGACATCCTGGTCGGCTTCAATGTCAACCGGATCGATGCGGAGGCCATCCGGACCTTCCTCGACACCCGCTCCGCCCTGGCCCGGGAAGATGAAGCCATCCGGGAAGAGGCGAAAACGCTCCTGAAAGACACCCTGTCGGCGGGACGGGACGAACTCATGGAAAAGATCCGGGAAGCGGGAGAGCGCGGCGGAGAACTGCTCCGGGAAGGGCTGCAGTCGCAGCGCAAGGAGCGCCGGCTCGTCGCGGACGGCAAGGAGCGGCGGCTTCCGGTCGACGCCGACGACAACTATGTGACGATCCTGCAGCGGAGTTTCGGGATCATGAACCACGCCATCGCCCAGATGGGGATCGCCATGACCCCGCCCGACATCCTCGTCGACCTGCCCTACGACTCCTACCACGGTGTCTACGGCTACTCCCACGCCGAAGAGATTGCCGACGCCGGCCGCAAACTCATGGCGGAGGCCCTCGACCGCTACGAAGCCCGCGGCGGGAAATAATCCCCTCGTCGGAAAGGGTTTCTGCGGAAAGGGTTGGGCCTTCGGGAAGAATTGCCTATATTTGACAAAACACAAATCTCCCCGATATGAAAAAGACCTTTTTCTCCCTGGTGACGGCGGCCTTGATGGCGCTGTCCCTGAACGCGCAGGACAAAGTAACCAAGACGGTCCTGGAGCTCGGACGGACAGACAATCGGACGATGGAACATGCAGACTACATCGCCCGGAACATCGGCGGCCGCATCGTCGGCTCGCACATGCTGCACCATGCGGAGGACTGGGTCATCCAGCAATTCCGCTCATGGGGCCTGGACGTGACCGTCCAGGAGGCCGTGGAAATCGGTGTCGGCTTCGACCGCGGGCCCTGGTCCGGGCGCATGCTCTCGGAAGACGGGATGATGCTGCATTTCGGAACGCCCGCCTACACCGCCGGCACGCGCGGCCCGCAGAAAGGACGGGTCCTCCTGGAACCCAAGAACCAGTGGGAATTCGACCGCGTAAAAGGCGCTCTCAAGGGCTCCTGGGTCCTGCTGGAGACCGGCCCGACCAGCGGCCTGGCCATTGACGCCAGCCCCAAGGCCGACTCCACCCGCGCCGCCCTCCTGGCCGAAGGCAAGGAAGGTACGGTCCTGATGTACCGCCAGATGGTCGACGCCGGCGTCCTTGGGTTCATCCGCCCGTCGAAACTGCCCATGCAGGTCCTCTACAACCGCGCCATGTGCTTCGACCTGACCATGGACAACCTCCCCAAGGCTTGCGACATCCTGCTCGACGAACACCAGTTCGCCCAGATCAAGCAGAAAGTCGTCGACCGGCAGGATTTCCAGCTGGAGTTCGACATCCGGAACCATTTCTTCCCGGGCCCGATGAAATACCACAACATCCTCGCCGTCATCAAGGGAACCCAGTATCCCGACGAATATGTCATGATGGGCAGCCACCTCGACGCCTATGACATCGCAACCGGCTCGACCGACGACGGCCAGGGCGTCTGCGTCACCCTGGAAGCGGCCCGCCTGCTCGCCGCGGCCGGCGCCAAGCCCAAGCGTTCCATCATGTTCTGCATCTGGACCGCAGAGGAATACGGCCTGCTCGGCTCGAAGTATTTCGTCCAGAACAAGACGATCCCGTGGAACAAGATCTCCAACTACTTCAACCGCGACGGCGGCCCGCTCGCCGCGACCTCCATCACGGTCCCGCCAGCCATGTACGATGATTTCATGAAGGCTTGCGAACCCCTGTTCGACTACAACCCGGACATCCCGTTCACCGTCACCAAACGCGAGGGCGAGCCCCAGGCCCGCCCGACCACGGCCGGCGGCTCCGACCACGCCTACTTCGCCATGAACGGCATTCCCGCCATCTCATTCCGCGAAAGCGACATCTTCGGTTATGACTTCATCTACCGGGACATCTGGCACACCGAGGACGATCTGTATGACAAACTCATCCCCGCGTACATGGAGCACTCGGCGGTCGTCCAGGCGGTGACGGCCTACGGCCTCGCCAACCTCAACCATCTCCTCTCGAGAGACGGCCTCTATAAAGACTGATCGGTCCTGCGACCGGACTACATGAACTCCTTCAGGAGACGGGACAGCATGGTCTCCATCACGCTGCTGTTGAGCGGATCCTTCTCGAAAAGCGGAACCGTGTGGATGTAATGGGCGACCTCTTCCTCCTGGGCGTCGATGACGACGCAGTAGAGTTTGCTGTCGTAAGGAGTCTTGTTCTGTGAATTGTAATCGGAAGGACGGGACGAGGAGGTTGTCTTCTCGTCCTTGTTCTTTTTCGTGCTGTTGGCGATGGCGTCGATGGCGACCGAAATGATGTCGCCGATGGCCTCCTGCCGCTCCTCATAGCGGATGGCCTCGCGGGAACGGATATAGCCGGAGGAATAGATCAGGACGCCGTAGCGGTGGCCGCTGGCGAGGATCGCCTGGCTGACGGACGAAGGGACGCGGACACGGCTGAGGCGGTTCGTGGACACGCCGCCGAAGTTCTGGATCCATTTGCGGATGTCCCGGTCGTCGCCGTCATAGTCCATGGAAATGGGCTTGGAGAAAGGATAACGCTGCGAAGAAACGATCGTCTCGATGAGGTCGGCGGCATCGTCGGAGAGGTCCATGTCATAGACCGGACGGTTCTTCTCATTGTAGTACAGGATATCCGCAACCGGCTCGATGAACGCGAATTCATCGATACCCTTGACATCGAAACTGTCATTGGAAGAGTACTTGACAGGGCCGCAGGAAAGCACCGAGACGAGCACGGCGGCAGCGGCGAAAACGAGATTCTTTTTCATAAGTGCAGGTTTTAACCTGCAAAGATAACAATATTTTGATACAGACATGCACCCGGAGCGCCTCTCTCCGCATTTTTGGCTCAGTCGATCTCCTTGATCATCTTGCATTCCCGCTGCCATTTGCGGTAGCGCATCCAGACGCGGAGCCAGATGTGGGCGATGGATTCGATGGCATCGGTGAAGATTTCGTAGGTGTACTCTTCGAGGTTGATGCCGCCATCGACCTCTTCGAGGAACTTCTTGCGGGGAAGGGTCTCGTCGTAGCCGGCGGGGATCATGAGGTAGGCCTTGAGGTAGGAGTAGTAGGTCAGGGCGCTCATGTAGTCCCAGGTATTGCTGTTGCCGTCGCCCCAGTCGTAGATGAATTTGCGGGAGACGATTTCGTCTTCGACGCGCTGGATGAG
>CADCRA010000075.1 GCA_902803715.1 uncultured Bacteroidia bacterium | reverse complement strand
CCTGCAGGAGCGCGCGGCTTGCGTGCCCGGCAAGATGGCCCCCGTCGTCGCCTGCCGTTCCATCACGCCCGAATCCGCCCCCGAACTGTTCGACATCCTCGACGACCTGATTCGGACCCTGAGTTAGGCGGCCGGCGTTAACCCCCCCGCCGGAACCCCGAAAGAGGCAGCTGGCGTCAACCCCCGCCAGGACCGTTTTTCTTAAAGCGTTGATTATAAGCAAGATGCTAAAAAGTGCCTGCCGCAAAAAATTGCAGCAGGCACTTTTTAGAAACGATTGATTACAAATGCTTTAAGAAAAACAGCATTTGTATCGTCGAATAACTACGGCATCTGCTCGAGGCCGAGGTCCTTGAAGGTTCGGTCGGCAGGACGCTCCGGCAGCGGTTTGCGGTCCTTGATCTGCTCAAGGGCGACTTCGATCGCCTTGAGGAGCTGCTGGTCGATGCCGGCGGCCTCCTGGATCGGGTCGTTGTCGATCAGGATGTCCGGATCGACGCCGTGGTTCTCGACAATCCACTCGCCGGTCTTGGCGTCATAGTTCGTGAAGAACGGAACGCGGACGTCGGTACCGTCCATGTACGGCAAGGAGCCGCTGATGCCCACGATGCCGCCCCAGGTGCGGGTGCCGATGATCGTGCCGAGGCCCGTTGCCCGGAAGCTCCACGGGAAGAGGTCGCCGTCCGAAGCGGAATACTTGTTGATCAACAGGACCTTCGGACCATGGTGCGTACCCTCAGGAATCGTACCGTTGAGGCTCGAGGTGCGGCGCATGGTCATCCGGTAGACCTCTCGCTGGAGACGTTCGATGATCATCGGGGAAACGTTGCCGCCGCCGTTGGCGCGGTCGTCGATGATCAGGGCTTCCTTGTCCAGCTGCGGATAGTAGTAGCGGGCGAACTCGTTGAGGCCTTCGGCGCTCATGTCCGGGATGTAGATGTAACCCACCTTGCCTCCGGATTTCTCCTCGACGGTCTTGATGTTCTTCTGGATCCACTCGTAATGGTAGAGCGGGGCCTCGTCGGCCACCGGCTTGATGACGGCCTTCTTGCCGCCGGCGAAGGTCAGTTCCGTCAGGACGCCGGCCTTGCCGACCATCAGCTTGTAGATGTTGTCGACATCCTTGAGCGGGAGACCGTCGATCGCCGTGATGACATCGCCTTCCTTGACGCCCAGGCCGGGTTCGGTCAACGGGCTGCGGAGGGTCTCGCTGTACGGGGCGCCCGGCAGGATGTGGTCGATCCGGAAGCCGTCCTTGACCTTGCTGAGTTCGGCACCGAAGAGGCCCATCTGGATGCGCTCCGGCTTCGGATACTCGCCGATGGAAACATAGGCGTGGCCGCTGGCCAGTTCGCTGATCATCTCGCCGATGATGTAGTTCAGGTCCATGCGGGTCTTGGCGTACGGCAGCAAGACAGCGTATTTCTGCTTGATAGCCTGCCAGTTGCGGCCATGCATGTTCTCGACGTAATAGCCGTCGCGGAAAGCGCGCCAGACTTCATCGAAGATCTGCGGCCATTCCTGGGAGAAGTCGACGGTCGCGACCATGTTCCCCAGATCAGCTTTGTCGGAGAAATTCATCTTGGCTCCGAACGGTGCGGTCATCAGGGAGCCGCTGCGCATGGTATAAGCCTTCTTGTCGCCGGCACGGTAGTTGACCTGCCCGTCGGCAGCGTCATCGGTCTTTCGGGTGGCGAAGTCGAAGACGCGGGTCTTGCCGGAGGCGGAGAACCAGAGTTTCTTGCCATCGCAGTACAGGGCGCGGCCGGTGACCGGGAGCTTGATGATCCGCTCGCTCAGGCCGTCCGGGTCGATCTTGACCTCGACGGGGCCGTCGGTCTTTTCTTCCCTGGCCGGTTTCGCGGAGACGCCGTCATTCTCCATCAGCGGAGACGGGGTGTCCTTGGCGAGCATGGTCATATAGACGGCGCTCATGTTGGTATAGGCGTAGTTCCACTCGATGCTGCTGTAGGTCGGGTTGAGATCCCGGTCGGAGGTGAAGATCAGGTACTTGCCATCGGCGCTGAAGGACGGGGAACCGCTGTTGTACCAGCGCTCGGTGACCGGATACTCCTTGCCGGCGGCCAGGTTGTAGACATAGACGATGCTCATCTCGTTCTTCGCCGGACGGGTGTAGGCCAGCCACTTGCTGTCCGGAGAGATGACGACGCGGTTGAACTCGGCCTCCGGATTCTGGAGAATGGTCTTCTTGGTCTTGGTCATCAGGTCCACCTCGACGAAACGGTTCTTGCGGTCGCCGTAATAGATCTTCTTGCTGTCCGGGCTGAACTGCAGGGAACGGATATAGGTATCGTTGTTCTTCGTGATCATTTGGGCGTCGCCGCCCTTCTCGACATCGTAGAGATAGACTTCCGTCTCGCCGGTACCGTCGCCGATCCAGGCGATCCACTTGCCGTCAGGGCTCCAGACACCGCTGCGGTCGTTGGCACCCGGAGTGCGGCTGAGGTTGCGGGTCACGCCGTTGCCGACCGGTACGTCGAAGACCTCGCCGCGGGCGGTCACCACGAAACGGTTGCCGTCCGGAGAGATGGACGCGGAGGTCAGGTTGCCGCCGACATGTCGCTGCTCGGTGCGGCCGTAGACGGCATCCGTCGCCAGGGTGATGTGGATCTGCTCGCTCTTGCGGGTGGCCGGGTCGAGCTTGTAGAGATAGCCGCCGTTTTCATAGACGATGGTCTTGCCGTCGGTGCTCGGGAACTTGACGTCGTACAGGTCATAATTAGTCACCTTCTGGGTCGTCTTGGTCTTGGTGTTGTAGACGAAGAGGTTCATGATGTTGTCCCGGTCGGAGGAGAAGAAGATCTCGTCGCCGACCCACATCGGGAAGATGTCCTGGGCGTCGTTGTTCGTCACGTTCTCGACTTTCTTGGCCTGGGGATCATAGATCCAGACGTCGTCGGCCATGCCGCCGCGGTAGTACTTCCAGGTACGGAACTCACGCATGACGCGGTTGTAGGCCAGTTTCTTGCCGTCCGGGGACCAGGAAGAGAAGCCGCCTTCCGGCAACGGGAGCACCTCCGGCATGCCGCCCTTCGGGGAAACTTTCCAGAGTTTGCCCTGGAAACTGTCGTTGATGCGGTTGCGGTAGACGATCGATTTGCCGTCCGGGGTCCAGTTCATGACGATGTTGTTCGGACCCATACGGTCGCCGAGGTCATCGCGGCCGTTGGTCGAAGTCCAGGTGATGCGCTGCGGCTCGCCGCCCGTCGCAGGGATGGTATAGACTTCGCGGTTGCCGTCGTATTCACCGGTGAAAGCGATGGTCTTTCCGTCCGGAGAGTATTTGGCAAACATCTCATAGCCGACATGGGAGGTCAGCCGGGTGGCCTGGCCGCCGCTGATCGGAACGGTCCAGAGGTCACCGGCGTACGTGAAGACAACTTCCCGGCCGTTCGTGGCGGGGAAACGGAGCAGCCTCGCTTCCTGAGGCGTCTGGGCCAGCGCCGCCGTCGAAAGGGCGGCCGCCAGCGCGAGGGTCATGATACTTCGGTTCATCTTGTTGAATTGTATAAAGTTATAGTTTTGTCAATATGCCATGGATCCGTTCGCCCAGGCCGATGGTATAGCCCTGCGAACAGAAATAGACTTTGTTGAAAGTATCCGCGATGACGAACAGCGGCAGCGTATCGGCCTTCAGGTCCATGTTCGCGAGGATTTCCACGCGGACGAAGTCGTCCCGGTCGACCGACAGGCGGAGCGTCGAAGGCAAGGTGCCGTAGACGCCGGCCCGGATGTCATCCTGCAGGCGGTCCAGGGAAGCCTGGTCCGGGCAGAACAGCACGACCGGCCTGCCCCAGGTCTCGAAAGCCTCCCGCTCCTTGGCAATATCCCGGAGCGCATGGTTCGTCGGCTCCTTGCCCGGCTCCAGCACGCCGGCGACGAAAAAGCCGCGGCCGACGTCACCGGCCAGGGAGGCGTTGAATTCCCCGATGACGGAAACGGCGTCCTCCGCCTCCCGGAGGACGAGGTCCAGGGTCGTCACGGCGCCTTCGCGAACCGTGAAGATCTCGGCCGAGGCCGGCACGGAGCCGTCGGAGACCCGGTTGCCGCTGACCAGGATATAGGTTCCGGCATCCAGCCTCACGCCGCTGCGGAACACGCTGTTCCAGCTGACGCCGCCGCCCATGTCCACCTGTCCCTCGTCGAAGGTCAGCAGACGGGTCCGGCCGTCTTCAATCCGGCTGATGGTAAAATGGCTGTAATATTTCGGATCGGGGACGGAGCGGTTCGCCGCGTAGCGGAGCACCAGGGTGCCCTGCGGCGCCACGGTCCGGCTGGCCGCCTCGAAGTCGACGTCGGTCCAGGCGGACGAATCGCGGTACTGCACCTTCCCGGTGACTGGATCGAGCCGCGCGTCGATGCCGAGGGTCCGGGCAAGACTGACGAAGAAGACATCCCGGGAATTCCGGAACGCAAGGCCGGATTCGTAAACCCCGCGGGGTGACTGGGGGATCTGCCAGGCCGCCGGATCGTCGAGGACCTTGACATGGTCCCGGGTCCATGCGATCAGCGCCTGCGGATCACGCAACTGCGTTTTCTGTTCCGCCGTCAGCACCCGGTTGAAATAAGCCTTGTACGGCGTCAGGAACTCGTTTGCGACACGCGGGTTCAGGATCGCGTCCCGGGCCTCGTAACTGTCCATCAGATTCTCCATCGTAATGTCGCGGAGGTCTTTCCAGCTGATGCTCTCGAGCAGGGCCATCGCCCGCTCTTCGTCTTCGACCGTATCCAGGAAGGCCTTGAGGGTCATCCAGTTGCCCCTTCCTTTTTCAATCGCCATGGCCGGGAAACGCCCGTAGCCCTCCGCCTGGAGGGAGGCGCGGGTCGCAAATGTCGCCTCGTAAGCCTGGCGGATGGAATCTTCCTGCGCCAGGCGGCGCGCATTCTCCGTTTTCAAGGCTTCGCTCACTTCCGGAAGACGGACTTTCTCCGGCGGCGGAACGATATCGACGGCCTGCCGTCCGGCGACAGGCTGGTCCGTGATCATGATGACGACTTCCGTGTCCGTTCCGAAACGGACGCGGGCGTAGCCGTACCGGCCGTCCTTGGACGCCCAGGCGATCATGTCCCCTTTGCCGGCCGTCAGGAACGTCCGGCCGTCCGCATCGGTGTATTTCTTGACGGCGGGATAAAACTCCGCATAATTGTAGATCATGAAATCGACGCAGGCGCCGGCGACCGGGGCCCCGTCCGCATCGACGACTCGGAAATCCGCACGGGCCGTCTCGGCATAATGGTCGATCAGATTGATTTCCGTATAGTTGGGCCCTTCCAGCATTACTTCTTCAGGACCTTCGTAATGGCCGAAAACCTTCGTATGCATCAGCAGGGCCCGGCTGGCGGGTGCGTTGAACCAGCCCAGGTCCAGCACCGCCTCGGGCTCGCAGGCGCCGAAGAAATACCACTGGCCGTCCGCCCAGGCCTCGACCCAGGCGTGGTTGTCATCGGTATGCGCCCAGCGGGGCGTATAGACCTGGCGAGCCGGGATCCCGACGGAACGCAGGGCCGCGACCGTGAAGGTCGATTCTTCGCCGCAGCGGCCGTAGGCATTTTTCAGGGTCGCCAGCGGAGACGTCGTCCGCGCGTCGGAAGGCTGGTAGGTCACCTTCTCATGGCACCAGTGGTTGACTTCCAGGATGGCCTCGGCCATCGGAAGGCCTTCCACCCGGGGTTTCAGTTCCTTGAAAAAGGCGACCCGGGACGTGTCGAGGCTCTCGTTGTTGACGCGGACCGGCAGGACGAAGTGCCGGAAAATCATCTCCGGGATCCGGTCTCCCCAGGGCATTTCCTCCCGTGCGCGGAAAGATGCGCGGATATTCTGGAGGAAATACGCCGTCGGATAGTCGGTCACGTCGGCGAGCGGCATATAAGCGTACAGGAAGTCCAACGCCTCGGCTTCTTCCTGCGTTATTTTTTCATCGTTAATATAACCGCCGTTATTTACCACGGTCATATTCCCCTTATCGACTTGATAGAAAGGAAGTAATGCTCCTTCATTATCCAGCAGGCGCGCACGCAATGCTTCTGCGACCGTCTGACGATAAGCAGGCTCACGGAGGAAGTGTCCGCCGGATTGGCATCCGACCAGAAGGACGGTGGCGCAGACCAAAAGAAAGAAAAACTTCTTCATGGGAGGACTTCGTTACGCTCAAAGATAATCATTTTTCAGAAGGATTATGACTATATTTGCAGAAAACCCGCCTCCATGCGTTATTCCGTCATCGTTCCCGTTTTCAATCGTCCGGATGAAGTTGAAGAGCTTCTGGACAGCCTGACCCGGCAGACCCGGCAGGATTTCGAAGTCCTCCTGGTCGAGGACGGATCGACCGTCCCCTGCGAGGAGGTCGCCCGCCGCTATGAAGACCGGCTGGCCGTGCGGTATTTCTCCAAGCCGAATTCCGGTCCGGGCCAGACCCGGAACTACGGGGCAGAACGGGCCGAAGGACAGTGGCTGATCATCCTGGATTCCGACGTCATCGTTCCGGAGGGGTATTTTGCCGCGGTCGATGCGGAACTGGAAAGGGAGCCGGCGGATGCTTTCGGCGGCCCGGACCGGGCTCATGAGAGTTTTTCCGACATCCAGAAGGCCATCAACTACGCCATGACCTCTTTCTTTACGACAGGCGGGATCCGCGGCGGCAAGAAGAAACTCGACAAGTTTTATCCGCGCAGTTTCAACATGGGGATCCGGCGGGAAGCCTACGCCGCCCTCGGCGGTTTTTCCAAAATGCGGTTCGGCGAAGACATCGACCTGAGCATCCGGATTTTCAAGGCCGGATACCGCTGCCGTCTCTTCCCGGAGGCCTGGGTCTGGCACAAACGCCGCACGGACTTGCGGAAATTCTTCAAGCAGGTCCACAATTCCGGCATCGCCCGGATCAATCTCTACAAGAAGTATCCGGAATCCTTGAAACTCGTGCACTTGCTGCCGGCCGCCTTTACTGTCGGAGTCGTCGTCCTGCTGCTGGGCGCCCTGGTCCGGTGGTGGGCCCTGCTGCCGCTGGCGGCGTATGCCCTGCTTGTCTTCGCGGACGCCTCCCTCCGGAACCGGAGCCTGAAGATCGGCCTGTATTCGGTGGCGGCGTCATTCATCCAACTGCTGGGATACGGCACCGGTTTCCTGCGCGCCTGGTGGGCGCGGTGCGTCTGCGGACGCGGCGAGATGGAAGCTTTTAAAAAGGATTTCTACAAATAGCGCGTTTCCGGGGCTCTTCCGGATGTTTATTATTTCTTCCCAATGTTCCGCATCGGGAAAAAGTTGTTTTATTATTCATCGGAATTTTGTAAATTAGTCCTCGAAAAACGTTGAAATCCACAACTAAAACAAATTGTATATGAAAAAATTTCTTACCGTAATCGCTTCGCTCTGCATGGTTGCAGGTGCGATGAATGCTCAGGAACTCGCCAACTTCCAGAGAGGTGGCGGCCGTGTCGTATCCCCGGAAATCCAGGGTGACAGCGTTACTTTCCGCCTGAAAGCCGACTACGCGACCTACGTCAAGCTCAGCGGCTCCTGGATGCCGAATCCGTACGGCGGCACCATCGATATGCGCCGTGGCGCCAACAACGTCTGGGAAGTCAAGGTTCCGCTCCCGTCCCCGGAGATCTACACCTATAATTTTGTCGTGGACGGCGTTTCCGTCAATGACCCGCAGAACATCCAGGTCCAGCGCGACGGTTCCCGTTTCCTCAACATGCTCATTGTTCCGGGCGAGCGTACCGCCAACTACAACGAAGCCAACCACCGCGGTACCGTCAGCCATCCTTGGTATGACAGTAAGGTCCTCGGCATCAACCGCCGTCTGACCGTCTATACTCCTTACGGCTACGAGAACAACCCCAAGAAGAAATATCCGGTTCTCTACCTCCTCCACGGTGCAGGTGGTGACGAAGAGGCCTGGACCTCCATGGGCCGTGCCGCCCAGATCCTCGACAACCTTATCGAGAAGGGCCTTGCCGAGCCGATGATCGTCGTCATGCCGAACGGCAACGGCAACCAGCAGGCCGCCCAGACCCTCAACATCCCTGTCAAGCAGCAGCAGTTCGACCGCAACGCCATGCAGAACATGCCGGAAGCCGAGCGCAACCGCATGATGAACGGCTATGTCGTCAGCCTCTGCGAGGAAATCGTCCCGTTCATCGAGAAGAACTACCGCGTCATCGCGAAGCCTGAGGCCCGCGCCATCGCCGGTCTTTCCATGGGTGGCGGCCACACCATCACCGCTTCCAACCTCTATCCGCAGATGTTCGACTACATTTGCCCGCTTTCCGCTGCTGGCAGCGCCACTCCGGAGCAGGTTGCAACCCTCAAGAAGGCTGGCGTGAAGCTCTACTTCCTCGCCTGCGGCAACGCCGACTTCCTCTTCCAGGGTTCCCAGAACCTTGACAAGACCCTCACCGAGCAGGGCCTCGACCACATCTTCTATGTTTCCGACGGCGGCCACGTCTGGGCCAACTGGAGACTCTATCTG
>CADCRA010000074.1 GCA_902803715.1 uncultured Bacteroidia bacterium | reverse complement strand
GGAAACGCGGGCGTCGGTCACGCTGCCGCCGTCGAGCGGAGCCTTGCCGTCGCGGGTCGCGGCCTTGATGGCGACGAGTTCATAGACATTGCCACCGGTGACGCGGTCGGTCGGCTGGACGCTCCACATGGCGCGGAATTCGGCCGGGAAGACTTCCCGGACCTGCGGCATGGCGAGGTAGCGGTTGACAGCGGCGGTATCGGCAGCCTGGGCGAAACCGAGGCAGGCGTTGCCGCGGTAGCCGGACGGCTGGAGGACGGCGAAGAGCGGGTTCTCCTTGCGGTAGGAATCAAGCGCCTGGTTGTCGGTGCCGGCCTGCTGGAGTTCCTGGCTGATGATGTCAGTGCTGTCTTTAGCGGTCTCGGCGACAGTCTCCTCTTCGGCGGGAACTTCCTCGGTCGCCAGCATCTGGGCGAGGACGTTGTTGGCCTCGATGAGGTAGGACTCGATTTCTTCATAATTATAGGTCGTCCAGAACTCGAGGGAAGCGGTGCCCTGGAGGAGTTTGCGGACACGCTCAGGCTCCTTGACGCCCGGGAGTTCGACGAGGATGCGGCCGCTGTTGCCGAGCTTCTGGATGGACGGCTGGGTCACACCGAAACGGTCGATACGGTTGCGGAGGACGTTGAAGGAGTTGGCCACGGCGCTTTCCGCGTCGGCGCGGATGACGCTGATGACCTGCTCGTCGGTGCTGGTGGCATCAATGCGGTCGCGCATCTCATACGTACCGAAGATGCTGGCGAGGCGCTGGCCGCCGGCGACTTCCTTCCACGCGTCGGCGAAGAGGGTGATGAAGTCCTGGCGGGAGTTGACGCTGCGCTCACGGGCGAGTTCGATGGCCCTGTTGAATTCCGGGGTCTGGTTGTCACCGGCGAGGGCCTTGACAAGATCCTCGAGCTGGACCTGCAGCATGACGTTCATACCGCCCTTCAGGTCAAGACCCAGGTTGATTTCCTTGGCTTTTACATCTTTGTAAGTGTAACCGAAGTAGACCTTCTCCGTTGCGATGGAGTCGAGATAGCGGGCGTTGCGGGCCTTGGAAACGGAGTCAAGGACATACGCCTGGTCTTCTGCGGCGACATTGGTGAATGCGGCGCTCTGGCGGAATGCAGCGACGGCTGCATCGGCATACTGCTGGGCCTTGTTTTCCTGGCGGTTGGTCACCGCCGTGAAGGAGAGCTGCCACAGACATGCAATCGCCAGAAGGATAGCCACAAGTTTGATAGCACCTTTACTTTGCATGGTTTTATTTGGTTTTTTATAAATTAATATTTCGTTTTATGGGCCGCAGAAAGGAACCATGATTCCACACCACGGCAAAATAGGGTGCAAATTTACTATTTTTTTCCGAGAAAGAAAGTTTCTGACATTTATTTCTTCTTACCACCCAAGGGTTTTTGCCCAAAGTTGGTTAAATTTGCGGACCGGAAATGAACATGAGAAAGAGAATTTTTGCCATTTTCGCCGCCCTCCTCCCGGGCGTCGTCCTCCTTGCCCAGGCCCCGGACTCCCTGTCCGCCGCCGTCCCCGTCCCCGATCCGTCCGCCGGCCGGACCCTTCCGGCCGTCCTCGCCGAAGCCGACTCCCTGGTACGGGAATACAGTTTCGAAGAAGCGGCTAGCCTGTACGAGGCGGCCCTCCGGATGGCCCCGGACTCTCTTTCCCGCCAGCAGATCGAAGACGCCCTGCTCCAGGCCCAGAACGGCCGGAACATGCTGGACTACGGCTCCCGCCCCTCGGTCGTCGCCCGCCAGCGCCTCTCCGTCAAGGACTTCTTCCTCTACTATCCGGTCGCGGACGGCAGCTGGCGGCCGGTCCCGAACCAGCTGGACACCCTCGCCGGCAACCCCCTCGTCCATGGCATGTACATCCCCGACGGTATCCGTGAACTCTACTACTCCTCCGCCGATGCCGACGGCATCCACAACATCTACCGGACCGAACTGCGCGACACCGTCTGGACCGTCCCCGAACTGATCAACGAGAACCTGACCTCCTCCTCCGACGAGATCTTCCCGGTCCTCTCGCCCGACGGCAACTCCCTGTATTTCGCCTCCAAAGGCCTCTACGGCATGGGCGGTTACGATCTCTACGTCTCCCGCTGGAACCGGGAGAGCCACGACTGGGAGACCCCGGTCAACCTCGGCTTCCCCTATTCCTCCCCGGCCGACGACTTCCTGTTCATGAACACCCCCGACGGGAAATACTCCCTGTTCGCCTCCAACCGCGAATGCTCCCGCGACAGCGTTTGGGTCTATGTCCTCGAATACGACAGCATGCCCGTCCGCCAGGCCCTGACCGACGCCGCGCAGGCCAAGGCCCTCTCCCGCCTGATCCCCGACGGCGACCCGACCCGCCTGGAGAACCGCGGCGCCGTCTCCCGGGTCCAGGAAGATGACGACACCCGCCGCTATACCGAAAAGATGCGCCAGGTCCGCAGCCTCCGCGACACGGTCTACGCCTATGGCCGGACCCTCGACGCCGTCCGCGGCCGGATCGATGCCGCCACCGAAGAAGAGCGTGCGACCCTCGCCGCCGAAATCCTCCGCCGGGAAGCCGAACTGGCCGGCCTGCAGGACTCCCTGGCCGCCGCGACCGCCCAGCTCCAGAAAATCGAAATGGACTTCCTGCTCAGCGGCGTGGTCCTCGACCCGGACAAGCTCCAGGCCGAAGCCGACCGGGAAGTCGTCGGCGCCGCCTCCGGCTACGCCTTCTCCCGGAAACGCATGGGCGACCCCGTCCGGATGGACATCCTCCGGCCGAAACCGACCTTCGACTACTCCTTCATGATCCTGCCCGAAGGCCGTTTCGCCGAAGACAACACCCTTCCCGACGGGCTGGTCTACCAGATCCAGCTCTTCGTCATGTCGACCAAGGCCACCGTCGCGCAGATCAAGGGACTCAGCCCCGTCTTCTGCAGGACGGGCGCCCAGCAGAAGTATACCTACTCCGTCGGCGTCTTCCGCACCTACAAGGATGTCCTCGCCAACCTCAACCGCGTCAAGAAACAGGGCTTCCGCAGCGCCTTCATCGTCGCCTTCCAGGACGGCAAGTCCATCCCGGTCTCCCAGGCCCGCGAACTGGAGAAGACCATCCGGACGCAGTACCGGATCCGCATCCTTCCGCCGGACGGAGACTCGCTCAGTGACAGCGTGATCCTCACCATCCGCGCCCTGACCCCGAAAGACCTCTCCAAGGAGACCGACGGCGGAAGCGTATCCTATGTCCTCGGCCCCTTCGACGACCGCACCGAGGTCGACCGCATCGTCGCCGCCCTCCGCGCCGACGGCCTGTCCGGCGTCAGCATATTCTGATTCCCTGTTGGAAATTGCAGGAGGAATCCTTATATTTGTTTGTCACTAATACAAATGACTATGGGACTGATCCTTCTGCTTATCCTGGCAGGCGTCCTGCTGCTCCTGGCCGAGATCTTCATCATCCCCGGCATCGGTGTCGCCGGCTTCTTCGGCGTCGCCTCCCTCACCGGATCCTGCTACTACGCCTTCACCCACCTGGGCCATGCCGCCGGCATCGGCGTGACCGTCTTCAACGTCATCCTGCTGGCCGGACTGATCATCTACTGTCTCCGCAGCCGCACCTGGAAACGCTTTGAACTCGCCGAAGTCATCTCCGACCCCAAGACCAACGTCCCCGTCTTCGTCGTCGGCGACCGCGGCGTGACCGTCACCCGCCTCGCCCCGATGGGAACCGCCCGCATCGCCGGCCGCACCGTCGAAGTCACCTCCGACGAAGGCATGCTCGACCCCGGCATCTCCATCGAGATCGTCCGGATCGAAGGAAACAAGATATTTGTAAAACACATCTGATATGGAAATGTTCGTCATCTGGGGTGCGATCATCGTCGTCGCCCTCGTCATCCTGCTCTGGTTCTTCCCTGTCGCCCTCTGGTTCCAGGCCCTCCTGTCCGGCGTCCACATCTCCCTCCTGCAGCTGCTGTTCATGCGCTGGAGGAACGTCAACCCCCGGACCATCGTCATCGCGATGATCACCGGAACCAAAGCCGGCCTCAAGCTGAAAGTCAATGAACTCGAAGCCCACTACCTGGCCAAAGGCAACGTGACGAAAGTCGTCAACGCCCTCATCTCCGCCGACAAGGCCCGCATCCCCCTCGACTTCAACATGGCCGCCAGCATCGACCTCGCCGGCCGCGACGTCCTCGAAGCCGTCCAGATGAGCGTCAACCCGAAGGTCATCAACACCCCGCAGGTCACCGCCGTCGCCAAGAACGGCATCCAGCTGATCTGCAAGGCCCGCGTCACCGTCCGCGCCAACATCAACCAGCTCATCGGCGGCGCCGGCGAAGAAACCGTCCTCGCCCGCGTCGGTGAAGGCATCGTCTCCTCCATCGGCTCCGCCGAGAACCACGCCATCGTCCTCGAACAGCCCGAGATGATCTCCAAGGTCGTCCTCCAGAAAGGCCTCGACGCCGGCACCGCCTTCGAAATCCTCTCCATCGACATCGCCGACATCGACATCGGCAAGAACATCGGCGCCGTCCTCCAGATGGACCAGGCCGAAGCCGACAAGAACATCGCCCAGGCCCGCGCCGAAGAGCGCCGCGCCATGGCCGTCGCCCAGGAGCAGGAAATGAAAGCCAAAGCCCAGGAAGCCCGCGCCAAGGTCATCGAAGCCGAAGCTCAGGTACCCCTCGCCATGGCCGAAGCCTTCCGCAGCGGCAACCTCGGCATCATGGACTACTACCGGATGAAGAACATCCAGGCCGACACCACCATGCGCGAAAAGATCGGGAAATAACCCCGGTCAAGAGCCGCCGGCAGCCCCGGAAACGCGAAACGAAATAAATTTGTAGGAAATTCAAAATATTTCGTATATTTGCAACCCTATTTGGAATTTCGGATACTTCGGTACCCCTTCCAGAAGTGACTGGAGAGGTGGGTGAGTGGCTGAAACCACCGGTTTGCTAAACCGACGTACGGGTCATTCCGTACCACGAGTTCGAATCTCG
>CADCRA010000073.1 GCA_902803715.1 uncultured Bacteroidia bacterium | reverse complement strand
TGGCAAAGGTTTGTCAAATCACCGGAAGGAAGAGAATGAAAGGCAACAATGTTGCCCATTCCAAACTGCGCACGAAGCGCGACTTCGACCTCAACCTCAGAACCAAGCGTTTCTGGTCTGAGGAGGAACAGAGATTCATCACCCTCAAGGTTACCTGCAAGGGTATGAGGAATATCGAGAAGAATGGCCTCGCTGCCACGCTCAAGGAGGCTCAGAAGAAAGGATACGTTAACCTTGTTTAAATTGAAGAATTATGGCAAAGAAAGCAAAAGGTAACAGGGTCCAGGTTATCCTGGAGTGCACTGAGCAGGAGGCGAGCGGTGTTCCGGGCATGTCCCGCTACATCACCACCAAGAACAAGAAGAACACCCCGGAGCGTCTGGAGCGTAAGAAGTACAACCCGTATCTCCACAAGGTTACCATTCACCGCGAGATTAAATAATTTTTAAGAGGATTCAGATATGGCAAAGAAAGCAGTCGCTACGTTCGCAGCCAAGGCCGGCTCCAAGAGCATGGTCAAGTGCATCCGCATGGACAAATCCCCGAAGACCGGAGCTTATGTCTTCACTGAGCAGCTCATCGAGTCCGGTAAGGAAAAGGAATTCTTCAACAAGAAGTAATCCATCCTACATAGATTGAAGAGACCCCGCCTTTTTTTTCGGCGGGGTCTTCTTTTTTATGTTCCGTATTTTAGGTATCTTTGTGGGATTATAGAATTGACGGACTATGGGATTATTCAGCAAAGGTGTCAAGAAGACCAACGAGAATTTCTTTTCGAAACTTTCGCGGGCGATCGTCGGTAAATCCAAGGTCAGCGAAGATGTCCTGGATGCCATCGAAGAGGCCCTGATCTCTTCCGACATGGGCGTGGACACCACCCTCAAACTGATTGACAACCTGGAGGACCGTGTTGAGCGGGACAAGTACATGTCCATGGACGAACTGGTCGACATTCTCCGGGACGAGATCGGCAAACTGCTTAACGTGAATGATTCCGAAGCGCTGGTCCAGCCTTTCGACTTTTCGAAGAAACCCTATGTCATGCTTGTCGTCGGCGTCAACGGCGTGGGCAAGACCACGACAATCGGCAAACTGGCCGCCAGCCTGCGTGCACAGGGCAAGAAAGTCGTCATCGGCGCGGCCGACACGTTCCGTGCCGCCGCCGTCGACCAGCTCCAGATCTGGGCTGACCGGGCCGGTGTCGACATCGTCCGCCAGGAAATGGGTTCGGATCCGGCTTCCGTCGCTTATGACACCGTCCGTTCCGCCGTCGCGAAGGGGGCGGATGTCGTGCTGATCGATACGGCCGGCCGCCTGCACAACCGCATCGACCTGATGAACGAGCTGACCAAGATCCGCAACGTCATCCGCAAGGTCGTGCCGGACGGACCGCATGACGTGCTGCTTGTCCTGGATTCCACGACCGGCCAGAATGCGTTCCAGCAGGCCAAGGAATTCTCCCGTGCGACGGATGTGACCTCGCTGGCCGTCACCAAGCTGGACGGTTCCGCCAAGGGCGGCGTCGTGGTCGGCATCGTGGACCAGTTCCGCATCCCGATCAAGTTCATCGGCATCGGCGAAGGCATCGATGACCTCAAGGTCTTCGACAAGAAGGAGTTCGTGGGCTCCCTGTTTACCCGCGAAGATATCGGAAAATAAAAAAACATCATACCATGAAACTCTCATACAGCTGGCTCAAAGAATACATCGGGTGCGAACTGACCCCGCAGCAGGTGGCTGATGCCATGACCTCCATCGGCATCGAAGTCGATTCCGTTTCCGAACAGGAAGAAATCCCCGGCGGCCTGGCCGGCGTCGTCGTCGCAAAGGTCCTCGAATGCGTGGCGCATCCGGATTCGGACCATCTCCATGTCACCAAGGTGGATGACGGCTCTGCGGAGCCGGTCCAGGTCGTCTGCGGCGCTCCGAACGTGGCGGCGGGCCAGAAGGTCCTCTTCGCCCGCATCGGGACCGTCCTTCCGGGCGATTTCAAGATCAAGAAATCCAAGATCCGCGGTGTGGAATCCTTCGGCATGATCTGCGCCGAAGATGAACTCGGTATCGGTACCGACCATGCCGGCATCATGGTCCTTCCGGACGATGCCGTCGTCGGAACGGCGGCCAAGGATTTCCTCGGCCTCAAGACCGACGCCGTCATCGAATATGAAATCACGGCCAACCGCGTCGACGCCGCTTCCCATTTCGGCGTCGCCCGCGACCTGTATGCCTATCTGAAGCACAACAACCTCCCGTGCGAACTGCACTGTCCTTCCGACGAGGGTTTCGCGGCAGGCGAAGGCGAAGCGATTCCGGTCGAGGTGCAGGACCTGCAGGGTGCTCCGCGGTACAGCGGCATCACCATCAAGGGCGTCAAGGTCGCCCCGTCTCCGGAATGGCTCCAGAAGGACCTGCGTGCCATCGGCCTGAATCCGATCAACAACATCGTGGATATCTCCAACTTCATCCTCTTCGAACTGGGCCAGCCGCTCCATATCTTCGACGCTGACAAGATCGCCGGCGGCAAGGTCATCGTGCGCCGGGCTGCGGAAGGCGAGAAGATCAAGACCCTGGACGGCATGGAGCGCTCCCTGAAGGCGACCGACCTGGTCATCGCCGATACGCAGCGGGCCATGTGCATCGCCGGCGTGTTCGGCGGTGAAGATTCCGGCGTCACCGACGAGACGGTCAACATCTTCATCGAGGGTGCCTATTTCGATCCGGGTTCCATCCGCAAGACCTCCAAGGTCCATGGCCTCCAGACCGACGCCTCTTTCCGCTTCGAGCGCGGCGCCGATCCGGCTGTCGCCGCTTTCGCCGGCCGTCGTGCCGCGAACCTGGTACTCGAAATGGCCGGCGGCCATGTCTGCGGTCCGCAGGTGGAAGTCTATCCGGAGCCGGTAGCCAGGAAGGTCATCGATCTGGATTATGGCCGTATCCAGCGCTTCATCGGCAAGGAAATCGGCCGGGAAGCCATCGAAGGGATCCTGACCGCCCTGAATTATGAATTCCTGGAGAAGACGGACGAAGGCGCCCGCGTGGCGGCTCCGACCTATATGGTCGATGTCTACCGCGAGTGTGACGTCGTCGAGGAGATCCTCCGCATCTACGGATACAACAACATCGAGCTTCCTTCCAACATGCGGATGTCCGTCACGCCGACGCCGTCCCCGGATCCGGAAGCCGTCCGTAACTATATCTCCAACTTCCTGGCCGCCAACGGCTTCGTGGAGATCATGAACAATTCCCTGACCAAGAGCAGCTACTATACGCCGCTGGAGACCTTCCCGGAGGACCGCTGCGTGCGCATCGTCAATCCGCTCAGCTCCGACCTGAATGTCATGCGCCAGTCCCTGATCCCCGGCGCACTCGAGGTCGTCGCCTACAATGTCAACCGCCAGGTCTACAACATCAAGGCCTTCGAATACGGTTCCGTCTACCAGCGTCTTGCGGAAGGGGACGGCACCACCCTGGCATCCTATGAGGAGCATCCCTGCTTCAGCCTGGTCCTGAGCGGCCCGGGTGAGAAGGCATGGCGCCAGGAAGCGCGCAAGGGCGATTATTTCCAGTTGAAAGGCTATCTGGAACTCCTGCTCCAGCGTTATGGTGCAGACCTCTATTCCCTTGAGACGGAAGCGGCTCCGGCCGATCTCTTCTCCGAGGGACAGGTCTATCGTCTCCCGGGTTCCCACCGGCAGCTGGCGGTCATGGGTACCATCCAGCCGGCCCTGGCCCGTCGTTTCGATGTCAAGCAGCCTGTTTTCGTCGCTGAAATCAGCTGGCCGGCCCTGCTCGAACTCGTCAAGCGGGTCAAGGTGAAGTTCTCCGAACTCCCGAAATTCCCGGAAGTCCGCCGTGACCTCGCCCTCCTGCTGGATGAAAACGTCCAGTATGCGGATATCCGCCGTTCCGCTTTCCGTGCCGCGAAGAAACTCCTCCGCCAGGTCGGCCTCTTCGATGTCTACCGCGGCGACAAGATTCCGGCCGGCAAGAAGCAGTATGCCCTGAGTTTCGTCTTCCAGGATCCGGACAAGACCCTGACCGATGCCGAGATCGAGAAGATCACGGGCAAACTTTTTGCTGTTTTCCAGAACGAATTCGGCGCTGTCCTGCGTTAACATGAAACTGATCCGCATCATCCTTCCGCTTCTCGCGGCGATCGGCCTGGCCTCCTGTGCAAAGGAAGGCCGGGTCATTCCTGCCGATGACATGTCGGAAATCTATGCGGAAATGCTGGTCATGGACCAGTGGGTCCGGCTGTCCGACCTGAACCGGATCGCCGATACCAGCCTGGTCTATGAACCGATTCTCCGCCGGTACGGCTATTCCCCGGAAGATTACCAGGCGAGCGTCGAAGCTTACCTGCAGGATCCGGGAACCTTCTCCGATATTATGGAGGGGACCAAGGCGCTGCTTCAGGCCCAGACGGACCGGATCAGTGCAGTCGTGCGGATGGAAGAAGACCGTGAGGCGTATCTCCGTGAGTTGGAGGCCCGCAGGGATTTCAAGCGCCCGCCCGTGTTCGATACCGTGCGCGTATATCCGCTGACGTACCGGGTCGCGATGGACTCGACAGGGTATTATGCCCTCGAGCGGCTGGAACCGGACACCTTGTTCGAGGGGCCGGCTTTCCGGCTGCGGGATACCGTGGCTGTCACCGCTCCGGCAGATTCCGTCAAGCCGGCCGTAAACATTCAGCCGGTCCTCCCCGAGCGTTTCCGGGGAAAGGATGTCACTTTCGAGCAGATCGTGAGCGAGGAGGAGGTTGCGGAAACTCCGTAAAAGGATGGGAATGAAAAGAATTGCTGCAACATACCTGTATCCGCTGACCGGTTTCGAACCGGTCCGTAACGGATTTGTCGAATATGAAGAGGACGGGACCATCGTCCGGACCGGCGTCTGCGAAGACCCGGCGGCCGAGGAGCATTTCGTCGAAGGAGCCCTGATTCCGGGGTTCGTCAACACCCATTGCCACATCGAACTTTCCTATATGTGGAAGTTGTTCCGCCGGGGCACGGGCATGGCCGGTTTCATCGACCAGATCAACGCCTTGCGGGATACGGCTTCGCTGGAGGAAAAACTGTCGGACATCCAGACCTGGATGGACCGGCTCTGGCAGCGCGGCGTCAGCGCGATGGCGGACATCAGCAACTGTGCGGATTCCTTTGCCATCAAGGCCGCTTCTCCGATGTATACCCGCACTTTCCTGGAAGTGTTCGGCACCGAACCGGAAGACTGTCCGGCCGTGATCCGCAGCGTCAAGGCCCTGCAGGCGGAAGCCCTTGCCTGCGGTCTGGATGCGGCTCCGACGCCGCATGCCTGCTATACCATGAGCCCGCAACTGCTGACCGCCGCCAGCGCCGAAGGCCTGGCATCCGGCTTCCTGTCCTACCACAGCGAAGAGACGCCGCAGGAAGAAGAGATGCTTCGCAGCGGTTCCGGTCCCATGTGGGAAAACCGGGTCCGTGCCGGCATGAGCACGCCGCCGGTGACGGGGACCTCCTCGCTGCTGTATTTCCTGGACCGCCTGCAGCAGGCGCATCCGGCTCCGTTTGACGAACACATCCTGCTGGTGCATGAAGTCTGCATGGACCAGGAAGGTATCGACGCGGTCAAGGCGGCCATGAACCATCCGTTCATCGCGCTCTGTCCGCTGTCCAACCTGTATATTCACGACGCCCTTCCTCCGGTGGAACTGCTCCGTGCCAACGGCATGAAACTGACGGTCGGAACGGATTCCCTTTCCAGCAACGACGACCTGAATCCGGTCATGGAACTGTTCTGCCTGCAGGAGAATTTCCCGCAGGTTCCGCTCGGCGAATTGCTGACATGGGCCTGCCGCAACGGTGCGGAGTTCCTGGGCAAGGAACGGGAACTGGGTACGCTGGAGCCCGGGAAACGCCCGGGGCTGGCATTGATCGACCATCTGGGTGCGGACGGCCGCCTGACGACCGCGAGCGCCTCTTATCGGATTGTATAGCCTATGATGCGGGAAGATTTGGTTTTCGGACCCATTCACAGCCGCCGGCTGGGTTCCTCGCTCGGCATCAACCTCTTGCCGCAGAAGGGGAAAATTTGTAACTTTGACTGTATTTACTGCGAATGCGGATGGAACAAGGACGGTCATGGTGATCACGTGCTTCCGACCGCGGCGGAACTTCGCCGCGACCTGACGGCCAAACTGCAGGAATGCCGTGCGGCCGGGACGCCGATCGATTCGATCACTTTCTCCGGCGACGGAGAACCGACCCTGAATCCGGATTTCGCCGAGATCATTGATATTACCCTTGCCCTCCGGGACGCGTATTATCCGGAAGCGAAGGTCTCCGTGCTGTCCAATGCGACCCGGGTCGGGCGGGAAGACGTCTTCCGGGCCTTGCAGAAGGTCGACAACCCGATCCTGAAGATCGACGCTCCGACCGATGCCCTGGTGGCGCGGATCAACCAGCCCCAGTGCGACTACAGCGTGCGCCAGGTGGTGGAGGACCTCAAGCGTTTCGAGGGTAATTTCATCCTGCAGACCATGTTCCTGAAGAGTCCGGATTTCGATTCCTCCGATCCGGAGTCGCTGGAAGGCTGGATGGAGATTGTCCGCGAACTCCGGCCGCGGGAGATCATGGTCTACACCATCGACCGGGAGACCCCGATGAAGGGCCTGCAGAAATTCACGGTCGAGCAGATGCGGGAACTGGTCCGGCCGCTGCTGGACGAAGGTTTCCGGATCCAGATCAAGGGATAACAAGATATATGTTTTTGTGATATATGGCTGATTTGTTCAACAAATACGGATACGCTCCCGACAAGGAAGCGATCGACAGAAGTCTGGGGATCATCGCCCGGAACCTTGAAAATGCGGTTTCCCCGCAAATCCTGAAAGAATGCCTGTCTTTCATGGACCTTACCACGCTCCGCAACCAGGATACCCCGGATTCCGTCCGGAAACTGGTGGAAAAAGTGACGGCATACAAGAAAGCCTATCCGGACTATCCGCTGCCGGCATCCGTATGCGTCTATCCGAATTTCGCTTCCGTCGTCCGGGACAGCCGCTGCTGCCCGGAACTCCATGTCACGACGGTATCCGGATGCTTCCCGACCTCCCAGAGTTTCCTCGAGGTCAAGATGCATGAATGCGAGATGGCTGTGGAACAGGGTGCGGACGAAATCGATATCGTTCTGGCTCTCAATGCTTTCCTCTGCGAGGATTACCGCAAGGCCGGCGATGAGATCCATGCCATGCGCCAGTGCATCGACAAGGCCGCCGCGAAGCAGGGCCGCAAGGTTGTTCTCAAGGTGATCCTGGAGACCGGTCTGCTGGTGACGCCGGAGCGCATCGCCAACGCTTCGTTCCTGGCCATGGAAGAAGGTGCCGACTTCATCAAGACTTCCACGGGAAAGGTCGACGTCAATGCCACGCCGATGGCCGCCTACGTGATGTGCCAGTGCATCAAGGCTTTCTACGAAAAGACCGGCCGGAGAGTCGGCTTCAAGGCTGCCGGCGGCATTTCCACGGCCATGGATGCGGTCTGCTACTACAGCATCGTTTCGTCCATCCTGGGCAAGGACTGGCTGAACAAGCAGTATTTCCGTTTCGGCGTCAGCCGGCTGGCGAACAGCCTGCTTTCCGCCATCGAACAGAAAACAGTCACCGTTTTCTAGGAAACGGCTAAGCGTCTTTTCGACACCCAAATCGCCCTCTGAAGGCCGTCCGGCGGGTTCCGCCCGGACGGCCTTCCGTCTCATTTCCAGAAATGCACCGCATCGGGTCGGCCTTCCAGATGCCTGGGAGGCCGATTATCCGTTTAAACGTTTATTTTTTCTGAAAACGGATCGCTCCCGGTACCTTTGTCTCCGAACAAAAGCGCATTGCCATGAAGACCTCGAGACGACTCCTGATTTGCCTGCTCGCCCTTGCGGCGGGCCCTTCCTGCGACCGGCAGGATACAGACGAGTACCTGACGGACGGTTCATCGTATGAAACCGTCTCCCACGACCGGATCATCCTGGGCGAAAAACTGGATGATCCCTATTCCGTCACCAATATCACCAAGGCCGTCGAAGCCCTCTATCCGACCAAGGCCGGGCAGGTGACGGTGACCGAGACGGATCTCTATGTGCGGTTCCTGCCGGAGACCGACGGCCAGTATGCGGACCTGGTCCGGATGGGCCTGGAACTGGTCGACCATCCGCTGGATTACCGGATCGTCCAGGACGGAGACTGGTACCATGATCCCGGTCTCGACGACGACCGGATTACCTGGCAATACTGCGTTGTCCCGCATGATTTCAGCTTTCCTTCGGGCGTCCGGTATGAGATCCTGGACCGCTGCTACATCTCCGAGCACGATCCGGGCACCCGCGCGGCGGATCCCGACATCGACTGGGGCGCCGTCGAACGGGAGGCTTTCCGGCTGACCGGCAACGCCGACATGATCCTGCCCGAGACCCGCACCTCCGAGAAGCCCCAGGGGCGGATCACCATCGTTGACGACGACGCCAACGGCGGGAAGCCCTTCGGCGTGGCGGGCGTCAAGGTCGTCTGCAATTCGTTCGTCAAGTTCAGCACGGCCTACACCGACCGGGACGGCTATTACGAGATCTCCAAAAAATACTCCTCCAAGGTCCGTTACCGCCTGATGTTCAAGAATGAGAAAGGGTTTGCCATCGGCGTCAACCTGATCCTGATTCCGGCCTCGATGTCTGCCCTTGGGAAAGGCCCGGCGGCCGGGATCGATGTGGAGATCACAAAGGATTCCGACCGGAAACTGTTTACGCGCTGCGCCGTCAACAACGCGGTCTACGAGTACATCGACCGTTGCCGGGAAGAGGACATGGACATCCTGCCGCCGCCTTCGAACCTGAGGATCTGGCTTTTCCAGAACCTGTCGGTCAGCAGTTCCTGCATGCTCCGCCAGGGCGCGGTCGTAGAACATGAGATCCTGAAGAAATACCTGGGCGAGTACGGTTCCCTCGTCAAGATCATCCTGCCCGACATCACCCTCGGCCTCAAGGGCTGCGACACCTATGCTTCGATCTATTCCACGGCCGTCCATGAACTGGCCCATGCCAGCCATTTCCGGCAGGTCGGCAAGGATTACTGGAACAAGTACGTCTTCTATATCCTTTCTTCCTACGTGTCGACCGGCGTGACCTACGGCGACGGCTCCGGGACGGACGCCGGGTACTGCGACGTCGGTGAGACCTGGGGCTACTACATGCAGAACCGGATGTACAACGACCGTTACGGCGGCGTCATGCCGGTTGCGGGCTCTTCCTTCTGGTTCCATCCCCAGGTGTTCCGTTATCTGGACGAGCGGGGCATGACGCGCGGCGAACTGTTCCGCGCCCTGACGAAAGATGTGACCGACCGGACCCGTCTCCGGGACAAGCTCCTGTCCCTCTATCCGGAAAAGGGGAGCATCATCACCCAAGTATTTGACCGTTATTCCGAATAGCTATGAAACGTCTTTTCCTGATCCTTGCGCTGACCGTCTCAGCCTCCCTCTCCGCCCAGGAGTGGAACCTTTCGACCAATGTTGCCGGATATGCGGATTTCGGAACCCTCAATGCCGAGATCGGCTATGCCTTCTCTCGCCATTGGAACGCCGCCGCATCTTTCCGCTACAATCCTTTCCAGTATGAATCGGACGGCGAGCCCCTGCAGAGCCGCCAGCGCTCCTTTGCGGCCGGTGTGCGTTACTGGCCGTGGCACATCTATTCCGGCTGGTGGCTGGCGGGCCGGGCCCGCTACCAGGAATACAACCGGGGCGGCATCCGTTCGCCGGAGACCCGGGAAGGGGAACGGTACGGAGCCGGCATGGCCGGGGGCTATACGTACATGCTGACGCCCTGGCTGAACCTGGAAGTCGGGCTGGGGGTCTGGGGCGGTCTGGACCGCTATGTCCTGTATGAATGTCCGGTCTGCGGCCTGACACTGGAGAAGGGGCGGAAAATGTTCCTGCTGCCCGACGAGTTGCTGGTTGCGTTGAGTCTTGTCTTCTGATGAAGTGGAAATTTCCTCAGGTCCCGGTCTTCACCTGCATCTTAGGCCTTGTCTTTCTCCCCGGGTGCAGCATACGGGAAGACCGGGATTCCTGTCCCTGCCAGCTGGTGCTGGATTTCGGCGGACTGCCTGCCGAAACCCTGCTGCTGACGGAGGCGGGCGGTGACGTGCGGCGGGATACCTTGCCGGCCGGAACCGGTTCCTGGCGGGTGGCCGTCCCCCGCGGGGATGTCCGGCTGCTGGCCGTCTCGCCGCCCGCTGCCTTCCGTTCCGGAGAAGGCCTGCGGATTCCGGAGGGGGAGGCGTGTCCGGAACTCTGGCTGGCGGTCCGCCAGTATCCCGGCGCCGGGGAAGAGGTCCTGGACAGCGTCCGCCTGCACAAGGAGCATGCCCGCCTGCAGATCCGGATCCGCTCCGCGGGGGGACCGGTGCCGTATGCCTTGACCGTCGTAGGAAATATTGCGGGATATGATGCCGGCGGAAAACCGGCGCCCGGAAGTTTCCGCTACCGGATGCGGCCGGATGCGACCGGCTCCTGCGTGGCCTGCGTCCCGCGGCAGGCAGACAGCTCCCTGATGCTGGAGGTTTTGGAAGGGAACAGTCCGGTCCGTTCCTTTGCGCTGGGGGAATACCTGGCGGAAAGCGGGTATGACTGGACGGCTCCGGATCTGGCAGACGTTTCCGTCGAAATCGATTACGCCCGGACTTTGCTGACCCTCCGCTCAGCGGACTGGTCGCAAACTTTTTCGTTTGAAATCGTGATTTAATCCGGAAAAATATTGTGATTTCAAAAACAATTCTTAACTTTGCAATCCATTCTGAGCGCGAGTGGCGAAATTGGTAGACGCGCTACTCTCAGGAGGTAGTGCCTATTACTGGCGTGTCAGTTCG
>CADCRA010000072.1 GCA_902803715.1 uncultured Bacteroidia bacterium | reverse complement strand
CGGAATTTTTCAGATATTCACAAACTTTTTTTGCATAATCCGCATATTTTTCGCTGACTGGCAGCACTTTCACCTGGTCCGGAGCCAACCAGAGCGGGAGGTGTCCGGCGGTGTGCTCGAGGAGCACGGCGGTGAAACGCTCGATGGATCCGAACGGTGCGCGGTGGATCATGACCGGACGCTTCTTGGAGCCGTCGGCATCGGTATATTCAAGCTGGAAACGCTCCGGCAGGTTGTAGTCGACCTGGATGGTACCCAGCTGCCACTTGCGGCCGAGGGCGTCCTTGACCATGAAGTCCAGTTTCGGGCCATAGAAGGCGGCCTCGCCGTATTCGGTAACGGTCGGAAGACCCTTCTCGGCGGCAGACTCGATGATGGCCTGCTCCGCGCGGTCCCAGTTCTCCTCGCTGCCGATATACTTCTCGCGGTTGACCTTGTCACGCAGGGAGATCTGCGCGGTGTATCCGTCGAACTTGAAGATCTTGAAGACATAGAGGATCAGGTCGATGACCTTCTTGAATTCCTCCTTGAGCTGCTCCGGACGGACGAACATGTGGGCGTCGTCCTGGGTGAAGCTGCGGACGCGGGTCAGTCCGTGGAGTTCGCCGCTCTGCTCATACCGGTAAACGGTACCGAATTCGGCGAAGCGGATCGGCAGGTCACGGTAGGAACGCGGGGAACTGCGGAAAATTTCGCAGTGGTGCGGGCAGTTCATCGGCTTGAGCATGTACTCTTCGCCTTCCTGCGGGGTATGGATCGGCTGGAAGGAATCCTTGCCGTACTTGGCATAGTGGCCGGAAGTCACATACAGCTGCTTGCTACCGATATGCGGAGTGACGACCTGCTGGTAGCCGTATTCATTCAGTTTGCGACGGAGGAATTTCTCCAGTTCATAACGCATGACGGTACCGCGCGGGAGCCAGAGCGGCAGACCCATGCCGACACGGGGAGAGAACATGAACAATTCCATCTCCTTGCCGAGTTTGCGGTGGTCCCGCTTCTTGGCTTCTTCGAGGACGACGAGATACTCGTCGAGCATGGATTTCTTCGGGAAGGTGATGCCGTAGACGCGGGTCAGCTGCGGACGCTTCTCATCGCCGCGCCAGTAAGCGCCGGCGAGGGCGGTCAGCTTGACGGCCTTGATGACATCGGTATTCATCAGGTGCGGGCCGCGGCAGAGATCGGTGAAGGCACCGTTTTCATAATACGTGATCGTACCGTCTTCGAGTTCGCTGATGAGCTCGCACTTGTAAGGATCACCCTTTTCTTCGAAGTGCTTGAGCGCTTCCGCCTTGGAGACGGCGATGCGCTTGAAGGCCTGCTTCTCGCGGGCCAGTTCGAGCATCTTCTTTTCTATCTTCGGAAGGTCAGCCTCCGTGAGGGTCTGGCCATTCATGTCCACGTCATAATAGAAGCCGTTGTCGACAGCCGGTCCAATGCCGAACTTGACACCCGGGTACAGGGCTTCGAGGGCTTCCGCCATCAGGTGGGAAGAAGAGTGCCAGAAAACGCGACGGGCATCCTCGTCCTCCCATTTCAGGAGCTGCACGGTCGCATCGGTGGTGATCGGACGGGTCAGGTCCATGACGACGTCGTTTACCTTGGCGGCCAAAACGTCGGCTGCCAGTCTCGGGCTGATGCTCTGCGCAATTTCGTAAGCGGTGACTCCTTCACTGTAGGATCGCACGTCACCGTTCGGGAATGTGATGTTGATCATAATGTTACTAAAATTAAATTGGCCGGACCGGTGATTTACCTACCAAGTACTTGAACGCAGCCCGCCATAGTATTAGTTTATTTTACAGTCTTTTGACTGTTTTGAATGAACATTTAGTCTGCAAAGATACGAATATTTTTCTATCTTTGCATCCGGTAAGACCAAGATTATGAAAGAAACGATCGACAGCAAGATCCTCTGGAGCGAAGCTTCGAAGACCGGACTCGTCCTAGGCGGCGTCAGCATTCTCTACACCCTCATCTCCTCCATGATGGGCGGCGCGGAAAGCGGACTGGTCGCAGGCGTCCTCTTCGCGCTGGGTACGCTGCTCTGGATCATCAAGTTCGCCGCCTGCCTCTTCCTGATGCGGTTTTTCATGCTCCGCCTCTGCCTGCAGTACGACGGAGTGACCAGCCGCACCGTCTACGGATACGGCATCCGGATCGCCCTGCTTTCCGCCCTGGTCTATTCCGCCTACATCCTGGCAGATGCCATCCTCATGAACCCGGAGGCCATCGACCAGGTTTTCGAACAGGTATCCGGATACATGGACCTGAACACCCAGGCGGTACTCGAGCAGTTCCGCCAGAACTATCCGACCTACATGTTCTTCGGTAATTTCATCTATTGTTTCCTCTTCGGCGCCGTCCTGTCCCGGCTTTATTCCCGGGAGCTCCCGCCGCAGCCAAATCCCAACAACGCAGACCCGCAGTAGCACCATGGAATACGCAAAAGACCTCTCCGTCATCGTACCGCTTTTCAATGAAGAAGAATCCCTTCCCGAACTGACCGAATGGATCGGCCGGGTCGTCGCCGCCCAGGGATGGAGCCATGAAATCATCCTCGTCGACGACGGAAGCACCGACGGCTCCTGGAAGGTCATCGAATCGCTGCGTGCGAAGGATCCGTCCATCCACGGCATCCGTTTCCGCCGCAACTACGGCAAGTCTGCAGCACTCTACTGCGGTTTCGAAGCCGCCCAGGGCGACATAGTCGTAACTATGGACGCAGACCTGCAGGACGACCCGACCGAGATTCCCGAGATGATGCGGATGATACGCGAAGACGGGTATGACCTCGTCTCTGGCTGGAAGAAGATACGCCACGACAACAAACT
>CADCRA010000071.1 GCA_902803715.1 uncultured Bacteroidia bacterium | reverse complement strand
TGGCCAACAGGGGCCCCTCCGTCGGATTGACCGGACAGCCGGTCTTCCCCTGCCTGTTCATTACCATCGCCTGCGGCGCCATCAGCGGATTCCACGCCACCCAAAGCCCGCTCATGGCCCGATGCATCCGGAACGAGAAACTGGGACGCCCGGTCTTTTACGGATCCATGATCACGGAAGGCATGGTCGCCCTCATCTGGGCTGCCGTCAGTTCCTGGTTCTTCTTCGACGGCGGTGCCGCGGAAGTCGGATCCGACCTGACCGCCTCCGCTCCCACCGTCGTGACCCTCGTCTCCAAGAGCTGGCTCGGCACCCTCGGCGCCATCCTCGCCCTGTTGGGTGTAGTCGCGGCACCGATTACCAGCGGCGACACAGCCCTGCGCAGCGGACGGCTCATCATCGCGGACGCCCTCAAGTTCGAGCAGAAGACCCGCCGAAACCGGCTGGCGATCAGCATCCCGATGTTCCTCATCGTCGCCCTGGTCCTCTGGTACAACATTGCCGACGCCAACGGATTCAACACCATCTGGCGGTATTTCGGCTGGGCCAACCAGACGCTGTCGGTATTCACGCTCTGGGCCGTCACAGTCTACCTGACACGGGCGAAAGGCGGACTGTATTATCTGATCACCCTGCTGCCGGCTTGTTTCATGACGGCCGTATGCACGACCTATATCTGCACGGCCAAGATCGGGCTCAACCTCCCGATGGACTGGAATGTCGGTTTGGGGATCGGCGTATTTGCAGGTTCGGCAATTCTTTTCTATCTTTGGAAATACCGCAAGAAATAAAACACATCCGATATGCTTGACAAAGAAAGAGGGCTGTATGTAGCCCATTGCGAAAACGGCCCGATCAGCATCGTAGGCAAAATGGCCAACCGCCACGGACTCATCGCCGGTGCGACCGGTACCGGCAAGACCGTCACGCTCCAGGTCCTTGCAGAAACCTTCTGCCAGGCCGGCGTCCCCTGCTTCATGGCGGACATGAAGGGAGACCTGTCCGGTATCAGCCAGGTCGGCAAAATGTCCGGTTTCATCCAGAAGCGCCTGCCGGAATTCGGTATTGAAGACCCGCAGTTCCAGAGTTGCCCGGTCCGGTTCTTCGACGTCTTCGGCGAGCAGGGACACCCGATGCGTGCCACCGTTTCCGACATGGGTCCCCAGTTGCTGGGACGCCTGCTGGAACTCAACGAGACCCAGACCGGAATCCTCAACATCGTCTTCCGCATCGCCGACGAACAGGGGCTCCTGCTCATCGACATGAAGGACCTGCGAGCCATGCTGGACTTCGTCGGCCGCCACGCGGAAGAATTCACGACCGCCTACGGCAACATCTCAAAAGCCAGCGTCGGTGCCATCCAGCGCGCGCTCCTGACCTTGGAAAGCCAGGGTGCGGACAAATTCTTCGGCGAGCCCAACTTCGACGTCTATGACCTGCTCCAGTGCGAAGGAGGTAAAGGCATCATGAACGTCCTCGCCGCCGACAAACTGATGATGCAGCCGAAACTGTATTCGACCTTCCTGCTCTGGCTCCTGTCCGACCTGTACAGCCGCCTGCCGGAAGTCGGAGACCTGGACCTGCCGAAACTGGTCTTCTTCTTCGACGAGGCGCACATGCTGTTCGACGACACGTCCAAGGCGCTCATCGACAAGATCGAACAGGTCGTCCGTCTCATCCGCTCCAAAGGCGTGGGCGTCTACTTTGTGACCCAGTCCCCGAACGATATCCCGGAAGCCATTCTCGGCCAGCTCGGCAACCGCGTCCAGCATGCCCTGCGCGCGTTTACGCCGAAGGACCAGAAAGCGGTCAAGACCGCAGCGGACACCTTCCGTCCCAATCCGGCTTTCAAGACGGCGGACGCCATCATGGAACTCGAGACCGGCGAAGCTCTCGTCTCCTTCCTCGATGAAAAGGGTTCCCCGCGCATGGTGGAAAGGGCCAAGATCCTCTTCCCGCTCAGCCAGATCGGCGCCATCACCGAAGCCCAGCGGGACCAACTGATCAAGCAGTCCCGACTGTACGGACGCTATGACCATCCCATCGACCGCGAAAGCGCCTTCGAAATCCTGCTCAAGCAGGCGGAAGAAGCGGCGAAGGCGGAAGAAGAAGCCAAGGCCGCACAGGAAGAAGCCAAGCAGCAGGCCAAGGAAGAGAAGGAAAAAGCCAAGAAGAAAGGGAAAGGCTTTGGCAGCAAGGTTTTGGGCGCCGTAGCGACCGCCGTCGCGGCCAGCCTCGCCAAGAGCGTCGGCAGCGCCGTCACGGGCGCCGTCAACGGCAAGAAATCATCGACGACGACCAAGGCCGCTGCCGGCAAGGCAGCCAGTTCCGCAGCCCAGGCAGCCACCCGGACGATCACCCGGGAACTGACCCGCAGCATCCTCGGCAACCTGATCAAATAGAAAGCGACCGGCAAGATACAAATATGGACTCCCGCACGGGAGTCCGTATTTTATTTCTGGAAAAAGGAGAAATGGACGCGTCCGTATTTCTTTTCCTTGATGAAACAGGGATGATCCTGGAATGAATGCTCGTCCCCATGCTCCAGGATGAAATAGCACTCCGGATGCAGGATGTCCCGGGAAAGGACCTTGTCCGGCAGGGTCTCCAGCCCCTCCAGGGCATAGGGCGGATCGGCGAAGATGATATCGAATTTTTCCGTACAGAGCGGCAGGAACTCGAATACATTGTGCCGGACGACCGTCACCTGTCCGGCAATCCCGAGCCGGCGGGCCGTCTGGGAAATGAAAGAGGCATGCAGCGGGTTCATCTCGACCGTCCAGACATGGCCGGCACCGCGGGAAATGAATTCGAAAGAGACCGCCCCCGTCCCGCCGAACAGGTCGAGCACTTTCAGGTCCTCGAACTCATACTCGTTACCGAGGATGTCGAACAGGGCTTCCCGTGCAAAATCCGTCGTCGGCCGGGCCTTGAAGCCGGCAGGCGGATCGATGAATTTCCCTTTCAGGGATCCTCCGATGATTCTCATCGCACTTCAACCGCCTTGAAATAGCGGTACAGGGACATCTCCTGCTCCTGCGTGAGCGGCGTTCGGAAACAGACCGTGGACACTTCCGGGTTCAACTGAAGTTTCTTCATGGCCAGGAACAGGAAGTACTCGGCCGTCGTGAAATCGACAGCCTCGAAGACGTTGGCCAGCCGCAGGCTCTTGCCCTGGGCGATGGCCAGATGCAGCCAGCCGTCCATCCAGGAACAGACAATCTTGTTGTATTCGCTGCACGCTCCGAGCGAGTCCAGGATGTAATACATCTCGGGCAGGATCCGGGCAGGATGGCCGGAAGTCGTCAGGACCGTCTGGCTGATGGCCCGCGACAGCGATTCGTCGATGCTGTTGGAATAGATCAGGAAGGCTCCCTGAGAAGGCACTTCCACGGCATCGACCGCATCTTCGTCCCGCAAGGCGACCACCTCAGAAAGCGCCTGCCGCATGGAAGCGGGATTGTAGAAATGCGCCGGGACCAGGGTGCATTTCGGCGTCAGGAGCGAAATCTCCACCCGGTCATAGCGGCGCTGGAATTCCGGCGTGGTAAAAATGCGTTCGGACCCCATCCAGCCGGAATCCCGGACGGAGCCCTCCTTATATACCTTAAAAGAATATCCACTCAAGGAGACTTGAATGGATATTCCTGTTTCTGTATATCGATCTGTCATGACCATGCAGATACGGGAGAGACTACTCCCAGTTACCTGCGTTGTTGTTCGGAGCGGAAATGCTGCCGACCTGGAGACCTTCGTAACGGTTCTGGGCACGCTTCTCGGCATCGAGGTTGATGCGGAGCTGGTTGTCAAGACCCTTGAGGAGTTTCTTGTAAGGCATACGGGCTTCGAACAGCGGAACGTCGACACCGGAGACCTTCTTGATCGTCGCTTCCATCTCGGTCAGCTGCTTGCCGGAGAACGGGATGTACTTCAGGGAATCCGGAACGAAGTTCGTGCGGCTGCGGAAGAGGGTGTCCTTTACGTTCAAGGTAGTCTTCAGGGTAGCGATGACCTGCTCTCCGTTCAGATAACGCTGGTAGAGTTCTTCCTGGGTGATCTTCTTGTTGGCCTTGCGGAGGGCCTCGGTGTTGGCGACGGCGAGGGAGTCGTCATGAGAACCGACCTGCAGGAGGACGTCCATCTTACCGGTGTTGTAGAAGAGGATCAGGGAGTCGATGGTCGAGGCGAACTTGCCGTTCACGCTCTTGTAAGCCACCTGAAGGTCACGGATGTCCTTCATTCTCTGAATACCGACCGCTTCACGGGCCTTGACAGCCTTGTTGAAGTTAACCGGCTGCTGGATACTCCGGACGATGGCATAAGCCAGACCCGCGATCACGAAAAGGAGCAGGATGCTCACGATAGTCTTAACTGCTTTGTTCATTATGTTTGTGTTTTATAATATTCAAAACTCCGACAAAGTTATAAAAATGATTTATCAAATGCAATATAATTTGTAAATTTGCACTCGGATTTAAAAAGGAATGGATCGGATCGACGCCAGAAAAACAGAAGAACTGCAAAGTCTTCTCCGCGGTACGGAGAACATCGTCACCGTCTCCCACACCCATCCCGACGGGGATGCCGTGGGAAGCAGTCTCGGTATGGCCGGCTGGCTGCGGTCGCTGGGGAAAAAGGCCGTCACCCTTTTCCCGGATCCGGTACCGGAAACCCTCGCGTTCATGCTGGACGAAGAAGACCGGGCGAATTGCCTGATCCACAGCGAATTCACCGCTTCCGCCGAAGCGGCCCTCCGCCAGGCGGACCTGATTTTCTGCCTGGACTTCCCGTCGCCATCCCGCACGGAAGGGCTCGCCGAGGTCCTGCGGCAGGCTCCTGCCCCGAAGGTCCTGATCGACCATCATCCCGGCCCGGAGGAAGATGCCTTCCGGCTCTGTTTCTCCGAAACCCGGATCTCGTCCGCCTCCGAACTGGTTTTCTGGGTACTGGACGCGCTGGGAGCGGAACTTCCGCTCAAGGCCGCCACGGCCCTGATGACCGGCATGACGACCGACACGAACAATTTCGGCAACTCGACCTTTCCGTCCACCTTTGAAATGGCTTCCCGCCTGCTCGAACGCGGCGTGGACCGGGAAGGGATCCTGTCCGCCATCAACCAGAGTTATGAAGAACGGCGCCTGCGCGCCATGGGCATGTTGCTGGACCGCGGGATGGTCATCACGCCGGACGGTGTGGCTTACATGATCCTGGATGCGGCGACCATCCGTTCGTACGGCCTGCAGGACGGGGATACGGAAGGGTTCGTCAACCTGCCACTGGCCGTCCGGAAAGTCCGGATGAGCCTGCTGCTCAAACAGGAAGAGGGGCATTTCCGCGTATCGATCCGTTCCAAACGGGGCGTTTCGGCCAACCGCTGCGCCCAGCGCTGGTTCCACGGCGGCGGCCATGAAATGGCGGCCGGCGGAAAATTGTTCTTCCCCGAGGACATCCCGTCCCCGGAGGGAGCCGCCGCCTATATAGAAAAAGTAACGCATGAAGAGTTTTTATAGCATTGCGACAGGCCTGATCCTGACGGTCCTGGCTGCCGGCTCCTGCGCCAAGGAGAGCCGGGAGACCCAGTATGCCGCCCAGGAGACCCGCATCGAATCCTTTGTCAACAGCCAGCTGTCCGCCAATCCGGACGCCTATGTCGTCCACCAGGACGGGACGGAGCGGCTGGTGCTTGTCGAAGGCAGCGGCGACGCCCTGGAAAGCGGCGGTACCGTCTCTTTCTACTGGGCGGGGTATATCATGAACGGAAGCAGCCTGAACAGTTCCAACCTGTTTGGGACCAACTCCAAGGACATCGCGGAAAATGCAGGCTGGGATACCTCGGACGAGGAAGCCTTCCGGATCGAGACGCTCACCCTGGGCAGCGACGCCCTGGTCACCGGTCTGGAGAACGGGCTGTACGGCGTCAAGGGAGGGCAGGAATGCATCCTGCTCTTTTCCGGAAAATACGGATTCGGGAAACGGCCTTTAGGCACGATTCCTGCAAATGCAGCACTGGCTTACCACATCTGGGTGGAGAGCCTCAGCAACGACTAGAATTATGAGAAAGAACACGATAACCTGGCTGCTCATCGGAGCGGCCCTGATGGCGGGATGTGCCAAGGAAAACGCCACATCCGACAATGCCGACAACAAAGCGTACATCGAGGCCTGGCTCAAGGCCAAGCATCCCGGCGTATCCGCCAGCGGCATCGGGATCTACATCCTGGACGAAAAACCCGGGACCGGGAAAACCTATAATGGAGAGGATTTCGCCTACCTCCGTTTCACGACCCGCGACATGGACGGGAATATCCTGACCACCTCCGAGGCCCGCATTTCGCAGCAGCTCGGCACCTATGACAAGAGTTACTTCTACGGTCCGGCCGTCATCCCCATGGACGAGGCGTCCTGCAAGGTCGGCGTGGAGGCCCTCCTGACCGGCATGAAAGTCGGCGGAACCCGCACCGCCCTGGTTCCGTCCTGGCTGATGGGCTACAAACGGTACGACGACGCCGAGGAATATTTCAAGAAAGCCGACGCCGAAGATTATTCCAATACGATCTACTCGATCACGCTCGAGGATTGTTTCGACGATGAGATCCAGTGGGAACTGGATTCCCTCAGCCGTTTCATCGCGGCATCCGTTCCGGGGGCGACCCTGGTCGACGAGGGCCTGTACTACGTCCGCCGCAAGAATCCCACCAAGGAAACCACCATTCCGTCCGATTCTACGATTTACATTAATTATACCGGCCGCCTGCTCAACGGCCAGGTCTTCGACACCACGATCAAGGATACGGCGAAAGTCTACGGCATCTACAGCAGTTCCAAGACGTACTCCCCCGTCGCCATCACGTTCTCCGACAGCGATACGGAACTGAAGATGGGTTCGGGCAACGTCGTCGCCGGTTTTTCGAAGACCATTTTCCGGATGCGTCCCTACGAACACGGTACCGGCTATTTCGTTTCGTCTTACGGCTACTCCAGTTCGGGCTCCGGCAACCGGATCCCGTCGTATTCCCCGCTCCGCTTCGACATTGAACTCGTTGACAAGCCGTAATCCATGACAACAGGCGCCATTCCTACCGAACTGGGAACCCAGAAGATCAGCACCCTGCTGAAAGCATATGCAGTCCCCGGCATCATTGCCATGACTGCATCTTCTTTGTACAACATGGTCGACAGCATCTACATCGGCCATATCAAGGATGTCGGTTCCTATGCCATTTCCGGCCTCGCCGTGACCTTCCCGCTGATGAACATTTCCGCCGCGCTCGGAACACTCGTCGGCGTCGGTGCCGCGACCATGATCTCCGTCCTGCTGGGTCAGAAGAACTACAAGGCGGCCAACACCGTCCTCGCCAATGAAGTGACGCTCAATACGATCATCGGCCTGCTCTACACGTTCGTCATGCTGATCTGGCTCGATCCCATCCTCCGTTTCTTCGGAGCCAGCGACAACACCCTCCCCTTCGCCCGCAGCTACATGCAGGTCATCCTGTACGGAAATGTCTTCACCCATCTGTACTTCGGCCTCAACAGCGTCATCCGTTCCTCGGGCAACCCGCGGCTGGCGATGGGACTGACCCTTTTCACCGTCATTTCCAACAGCATCCTCGACCCGATCTTCATCTTCGGGCTGGGCATGGGTATCCGCGGCGCGGCATGGGCGACCATCCTGTGCCAGATGGCGGCGCTGGGCTATTCCATGTGGTATTTCCTGGACAAGAAGAAACTCCTGCACCTGCCGCCCCGCATCTTTGCGCTGGACTGGCGGGTCGCCAAGGATTCCCTGTCCATCGGCATGGGACCGTTCCTGATGAACACGGCCGCCTGCATCGTCGCCCTGTTCATCAACCAGCAGCTCGGGAAATACGGCGGTGACCTTTCCATCGGCGCGTACGGCATCGTGAACCGGATCTCCTTCTTGTTCGTGATGATCAATGCCGGCATCAACCAGGGCATGCAGCCGATCGCGGGCTATAATTATGGTGCCCGGCAATACTCCCGCGTCAAGAACGTCTACTTCCTGGCCGCAAAATGGGCGACCGTCGTCTCCGTCGCCGGCTTTCTTGTGTCGGAACTGATCCCCGGTATCGCCGTTTCGGCCTTCACCAACGACCCGGAACTCAAGACAATCGCCGTCAAGGGTCTGCGCTGCATGAACATCGTCTTCCCGCTGGTTGGATTCCAGATGATCAGCACGAATCTTTTCCAGTGCCTCGGCATGGTCAAGAAGTCCATCCTGCTGTCCCTGTCGAGACAGCTCCTCTTCCTCGTACCCTGCATCTACATCCTGCCGGTCTGGCTGGACGTGAAGGGTGTCTGGTACAGTTTCCCCATCTCCGACTCCCTCGCCTGCATCCTGACGGGCATCCTGATCATCGGGCTCGTCCGGAAGCTCAACCGGCTGAACGACGGAGACGATCCTGCCATCCTGGGCAGCAACATCCAATAATCCACAAACCGATATGGAACGGACTCTCATCAACATCGGACGGCAGTTCGGCAGCGGCGGAAGGCTGGTTGCCCAGGCCATCGGCCGGAAACTGGACATTCCCGTCTACGACAATGAACTCATCTCCAAAGCCGCGGAGGAAAGCGGCTTCAGCAAGCATCTCTTCGCCAGGAGCGATGAGAACCGGAGTTTGTTCTCCATCTCGAGCTTCTTTACGAACGGACGGTTCGGAATCGCCGACAACTACATGAGCGACAACGAATTGTTCCGTATCCAGAGCGATGTGATCCGCAAGATCGCCGAAGAAGGATCCGCGATCTTCATCGGCCGCTGCTCCGACTACATCCTGCGCGACCTCAAATGCCTGGATGTCTTCATCACGGCGGAGGAAGAGGTCCGCATCAAGCGGGTCTGCGAACGCGAAGGCATCGCCCCCGAAGAAGCAGCCCGGCTGGTCCGGACGAAGGACCGCACCCGCGAAACATACTACAACTACTTCACATTTGGAAACTGGGGCGTCGCGTCCAACTACGACCTGTGCATCGACTCGTCCCTGCTCGGCATCGAGGGGACGGCCGATTTCATCATCGACATGCTCGGGAAATTCAAGAAATGAGAAGGTGGTTCCCGCTTTGCTGCGTCCTGTCCGTGGCCTTCCTGCTGATGGCGTCCTGCTCCTGCGGAGGCCATGAAAAAACACGCAAGGATACGGTCAACCTCAACAAGGTGCTGACCAACGCGATGTCCGACACGGCCGACCTCCAGGGCATGGAGCGGAGAATCCGCAACTACATGCAGGAATGGGGGCTCAAGGGAGTCTCCCTGGCGGTCATGCGCGGCGACTCGCTCTACTACGCCAAGGGCTTCGGCTGGGCGGACGAAGGCGAGGGCGTCGAGATGGCGCCGGGCCATATC
>CADCRA010000070.1 GCA_902803715.1 uncultured Bacteroidia bacterium | reverse complement strand
GATGTGCTGGGTGATACCGCCCGCCTCGCCGGCGATGACGTTGGTCTTGCGGATATAGTCCAGCAGGGAAGTCTTACCGTGGTCGACATGACCCATCACCGTGATGATCGGCGGACGGGTGACCATGTCGGCTTCGTTGTCGGCATCCTGCTCCTGTTCGATTTCCTGGGTCAGTTCCGCGGTGACGAACTCGACCTTGTAGCCGAATTCCTCGGCGACGATGACGAGGGTCTCCGCATCGAGACGCTGGTTGATGGATACCATCATGCCCAGGTTGAAGCAGGCGGAGATGACTTTGTTGACCGGGGTGTTGTTCATCAGGGTCGCCAGGTCGTTGACCGTAACGAACTCGGTGACTTTCAGCACCTTCTTTTCGGCCATTTCCTGCTCCATCTCCTCCATCGCGCGGGAAGCGGCAGCTTCGCGCTTCTCCTTGCGGTACTTCGCGCCGAAGTTGTTCTTCTTCGTATCGTTCATCCGGGCGTAGGTCTCCTTGACCTGCTTCTGGATTTCCTTCTGCATCTCTTCCTCTTCCGCCTCGGTCATGGCCGGCTTGAAGCGTTCGCGATCCCGCTTGCGGCCCTTGCCGGCAGCCTGCTGCTCGCGGGCCTTGGCGTTGTCGGTCTTGCCGCCCTTCTTCTGGCCGTTGTCGCCGGAACCGCCCTTGCGGTTCTTCTCTTCGGCGGCGACCTTGGTCACGTCGACCTTCTGGCTTCCGCCTTTGATGCGCTCGCGCTTGCCCTTGCCCTTACGGGGTGCGAACTGGCTGAGATCCACCTTGCCAAGGACCTTGAGGCCGTTGGCGGCATCTGCCGCTGCGGCAGGCGCCGGAGCCGGCTGCGCTGCAGGGCGAACCTCTTCGGCCGGTTCTGTCGCGACGGGTTCGGCAGGCTCCGCTGGGGTGTCGGCGGACGGAGCTGACGGCTCGGTCGCAGGTTCCGGCTCGGGTTCCGGTTCGGGCTCGGGTTCGGGTTCACGGACCGGCTCCGGTTCGGGAGCGGCCACAGGTTCCGGTTCCGGCACGGGAACCGGCTCGGGTTCGGGCTCCGGTTCGCGGACGGGCTCCGGCTCCTGGACCGGAACTTCTTCTGCCGGTTCCGGTTTCGGCTCCGGACGCTGGTAGGCATCCGCGAGGCTGGTGTTCTTGATGATGGTTTCGCGTACCGGTTCGAACTCGTCCTCTTCGTCCTGCTGCTTGCGGCTGTTCTTCTCGATGATTTCCTTCATCTTGATGTCCCGTTTTTCCGCTTCCTGCTTGGCCTTGAGGTCATCGCCGAATTTCTTCTCGATGGCCGGGAGATATTCGTCCGAAACCTTTGCGTTCGGGTTCAGGTCCACGTTGGCTCCCTTTTCGTTGAGGAAGTCCACGAGGGTCTGAAGACCGATGTTGAATTGTCTTGTCAGTTTGTTAAGTCTGATTTCCGCCATTAAATTACCCCTTATAAGTTAGATTGAACTTGATATGCTATTCGAATTCGGACCGGAGGATCTCGAGAACCTCGCGGACGGTCTCTTCTTCGAGATCGGCCCGCTTCTCGATGTCAGCCTCATCCAGGGCCAGGACACTCTTGGCAGTGTCACAGCCGATAGCCTGGAGGCGTTCGATGATCCAGGGATCGATTTCATTGCTGAATTCCGTGAGGAGAACGTCTTCTTCGTCGTCGAAGTCGTCCTTCGGGAGTTCACGGTAGACTTCGATTTCGCGGCCGACGAGCATGCCGGTGAGCTTGATGTTGCAGCCGCCCTTGCCGATGCCCTTCTTGACCTCGTCCGGCTGCATGTAGACCTTGATCGTGTCCTCCGGGGATTTGCCCATGTCGATACCGGAGATCTTGGCCGGATTGAGGGCGCGCTGGATGAGCAGCTGGGTATTCGCCGTCCACTGGAGCACGTCGATGTTCTCGTTGCGCAGTTCGCGGACGATGCCGATGATGCGGGATCCCTTCACGCCGATGCAGGCGCCAATCGGGTCGATGCGGTCGTCATAGGATTCGACGGCGACCTTGGCACGCTCGCCCGGGATACGCACCACCTTCTTGATGGTGATGAGTCCGTCGTAGATTTCCGG
>CADCRA010000069.1 GCA_902803715.1 uncultured Bacteroidia bacterium | reverse complement strand
GTTCAAGGCCCGACAGGAGCCGAAGCGGAACAGGGGCCCAGATCAGAAGCCGAAGCAGAGACCGACGGTCCAGCGGGTATCGATCTGCGGGCCGGGCTCGCGGAAAAGCTGCCTGCCGGTGGGAAGGTATTTGACAAAAACGCCTATCTGGTTGTAGGAAACAGCCGCCTGGAAGTCGTAATTCCAGGGGTACACGCGTCCGCCACGGGTCCGGTCTTTCTGTTCCCCGGGTTTCTTGAATTTATAGCGGGTCATCGCACCCAGACCATAGATCGCTTCCGCTCCGAAGCGGATGGAGAAATCCCCGGCGTGGAACTGAAGGGTTGCCGGAAGAATGACGGAGGTCTCCCGCAAGAGCGAGAATTTCCGCCCGAATTCGTTTTCGGCGTCCGTCATATCACGAACCTGGACATTCTTCCCCTCGTCCAGATAGAAAACGGATTTGCGGCTGCGGTAGTAGTCCCAGGACAGGCCGGCTCCGACATGCAGGCTAATCCAGGATGCCGGTTGGATCCGCGCATCCAGGAGCATCAAGTAAAAGTGCCAGTCCTTCCCGTCTGAAGGAAGCATCTCCGACTTGAGGGAATGGATGCCGATACCCAATTCCGAAGCGCCTTCCAGCGTAAACAAAGGAATCTCCCTCGGGGTGCAGCCTTCCTTTTCCGAAACGGCCATCTCCTCGATTTCAGACAGACGCTCCCGCGTCGTATTTTCCTGTGCAAAGGCCGGGACCGTACCCAAGGCCAGCACAGCCAGCAAAAAGAGCTTAAAGGTTTTCATCATATTTTCAATATTGAATGGTCATATAAGGCATTTTGGCAACGACGGAGAAGCCTTCCGGCAGGATCTCCCGGATCCGGACCAGCGGCACGTCACTCTTGTCCTCCCGCAGCAGGAGACTCTCCAGCATGCTCTTCTTCGACGGATAAGCGGAGATCTTGTATTTCTTCAGTCCCACCTTTGCGGCCGTATAGCGGACAGCGTCCATCAGGGTGCCCTTCTCATCTGCCAGGCCGATGCGCATGGCGTCACTGCCGGACCAGACCCGGCCCTGGGCGATGGCATCGACCTCATCGCGGGTCATCCCACGGCCTTCGGAGACGACGCGGACAAAGGTTTCGTAAATGCCGTCGATGTTGTCCTGGTACCAGGATTCCTCCTGCTCATTGAAGCGACGGAGACCGGAGCCGACATCGCTGTGGGCATTCGTTCCGACCGAATACAGATTGATGTGCAAGACCTTCTTCAAGGCAGGACCATAGATGAGGAACTGTCCGAACACGCCGATGGAACCGGTCAGGGTCGAATTGTCCACAAAGATCCGGTCAGCACCGGCTGAAATGAGATATCCCCCGGATGCCGCATAGGCCCCATAACTGGCAACGACCGGCTTGACCTTGCGGAGCAGTTCGATCTCGCGCCGGATCATGTCCGCCGCGACGACCTCCCCACCCGGGGAATTGACGCGGAACACGACGGCCTTGACGGTCGAGTCGGCACGGACCTTGGCGATCTCGCGGGCGAACCGTTCTCCGGCGATCTCGCTGCCGCCACGGGCGATCTCGCCCTCGGCATACAGCACGGCGATCCGGTCGGAGCCCTTGTCCTTTACGCTCTTGCAATAGTCGGAGAGGGAGACCTTCTTCAACTTATCCGGATTCTTCGTTCCGAAAAGGTGGCACAGGTACTGCTCCATTTCATCCCGGTACTTGAGCCCGTCGACCAGTCCGCGGTCCAGCCAGGTCTGCGAAGTAGACAACGCCAGGCCGTCAATCCATGACCGGAGCGAGTCGGCCGGAATGTTCCGGGACGCGGCCATCGCCTCGACCATGGGGGTCCAGATGGAATTCAGCAGGACTTCGTATTGCTCGCGGTTTTCCGGGCTCATTTCGCTGCGGATATAGGGCTCGCCGGCAGACTTGTAACTGCCGTGGCGGATCAGCTGCATCTCGATGCCCAGCGAGTCGAGCAAGTCCTTGAAATAGGGCTGCGTGGAGGAAAGGCCGGTCAGGAACCCGTCGGAGCCGGGGTGCATGAACACCCGGTCGCCCACGGAGCCGAGATAGTAGGAGCCGTTGTCGAAATCGGTCCCGTAGCAGATGACCGGCTTCCCCTTTTTCTGGAAGCGCGCCAGCGTTTCGCGCAATTCTTCGGCAGCGGTCATGTCTACTGAGACCATGTCCGGACGGATAAAGATCATGGCGATGTCGTCGTCATCGGCCGCCTGCTCGATCGCCCGTTCCACGGTCAGCAGGGACAGGGAGGAATTGGAAGTAAGGCCTCCCAGCAGGGAAAAACTGAATCCGGAACCGCTCCGTTCCGAAATGGAGCATCCTTTCTCGAAATAAAGAATCTTTCCTTTCAGGAAATCCTGGGCGGACAGGCTGAAGGAAAGGGTCGTCAGCAGCAAGCCGGCACAGAGGAGCAAATATTTTTTCATCGCTAACAATTTTCTCTATAGGCTAAACGCGGAAGCGGTCATTTTGTAACAGAAAAAACGCATTTTAGCCCTTTCTCAACACAAATTTATTTAATTTTGCCGAAAATAGACAGCATCATGACGGAAGTTCGGGCAAAAAAGGCGTTGGGACAGCATTTCCTTACCGATCAGGGGATCGCAAAAGCCATTGTTGACGCCCTGGAGGTTCCTTCAGGGCCGTTTCCGGTCCTGGAGATCGGTCCGGGCATGGGCGTGCTGACCCAGTATCTGCTCCAGCGTCCGGAGATCGACCTCCGCCTGGTCGAAATCGACGGGGAATCGGTCGAATACCTGCGGTCGCACTTCCCGGACATGCCGGGGCGGCTTCTACAGGCAGACTTCCTCAAGATGCCGCTGGAGCGCTATTTTCCCGGCTCTTTCGGCGTGATCGGAAATTTCCCCTATAACATCTCTTCGCAGATCTTCTTCAAGATCCTGGACCACCGGGAGCAGATCCCGCAGGTCGTTTGCATGATCCAGAAAGAAGTCGCCGAACGCATCGCGGAAGGCCCGGGCACCAAAACGTATGGAATCCTGTCCGTCCTGCTCCAGACCTGGTATGATATCGAATACCTGTTCTCCGTCGGGTCGGGCTGTTTCGCTCCGCCGCCCAAAGTCCAGTCCGCCGTCATCCGGCTTCGCCGAAACGCCCGCACGGAGCTGGGATGCGACGAAGGACTGTTCAAGACGGTCGTCAAGACCGCCTTCGGCCAGCGCCGCAAGATGATGCGCAACCCGCTCAAACCCCTGGCGCGCGCCAAGGCGCAGCGCGAAGGCTGGGACGACGAGACCCTCGCCGCGTTCCTGCGCGATCCGGTCTTCGACCTGCGCCCGGAACAGTTGGGCATCGAGGATTTCATCGCCCTGACCCGCCGGTTGCAATAGGCTTTCCCTTATCCGACAATGCTTTCGAGGTGGACGCCGGACAAGGCGTCCAGCAGGGTCGTCAGGCTTTTCGAGGAAAAGTCCCGGCGGACCTTCAGCTCCGCCGATACCGAGTAACGGACCGTACGTCCGTCCTGCGCTGCCCTGTTTTCCTCCCGAAGCGCATAAGAGGCGATGGAAAGCCCCGGCGCCTTTCGGATCGCATCAATCGAATCCAGCAGGGCCGCACGGTCGTCGGCAAACCAGATAGCCGTTACGTTGCGGTCGCGGTGCAGCAGGAGGTTCATTGCTTCCAGGACGACGATGACCATCAGCGTGGCGGCGCCGGCGAGAACGTACATGCCCGCACCGCTGGCCAGGCCGATCGCGGCGGCCACCCAGATGCCGGCGGCCGTAGTCAGGCCGCGGACGGCGTTCTTCTGGAAGATGATCGTACCCGCCCCGATGAAACCCATGCCGGAAACGACCTGGGCTGCGACGCGGGAGGCGTCGAAATCACCTTTGAAAGCATATTGGGAGAGGACCATGAGCAGGCCGCTGCCCAACGCAACCAGGAAGTGGGTGCGCACACCCGCTTCCTTGGCGCGAAGTTCCCGTTCGAGGCCGACCAGCCCGCCGAGCAGTCCGGCGATGAAGATCCGCAGGATAAATTCCAGTGTCATCTTTCAAACATCTATCAAGTATCTTCTTCTCCGGGCCTGTATTCCAGGATATCGCCCGGCTGGCAGTCCAGCGCCTTGCACAGGGAGGCCAGGGTTGAAAACCGGACAGCCTTGGCCTTGCCTGTCTTCAGAATGGACAAATTCGCTGCGGAGATGCCAACTTTCTCAGCCAGCTCGCCGGAAGACATTTTCCGGCGGGCCAGCATGACATCTACATTGACAATGATCGGCATGGCTACTTCTCCTCTTCCTTCGTCTCTCCGGCCGCCTGGGGCGCGCCCTTCAGATAAGACGGAAGATTCAGACCGGCCATCTTGAACAGTTCGTCAAGCGGCGGGACGGATTTCATCATACCGGAGATGAAATTGGAGGTGGCCGTCTTTCCGTCGGCGGAAGAACCTCCGTCCCAGACGGTCACCTTGTCGATGTTGATTCCCTTGACAGCCTCGACCTGGGTCTTGACCAGATCCGGGAGTTTGTCGGCGATCAGCATGGTCACAGCCTTCTCCGGATCGCCGGCGGCGGCTTGGACGAGCTGGTTGAAACCTTCCGCCTGCTTGGTCAGGATCTCGAGCATACCGCGGGCCTGGGCATCCATCTTCGCAAAGATGGCATCCGCTTCACCCTGCGCCTTGCGGCGGATCTTCTCGGCCTCGGCCTCGGCGTCGATGATCGCCTTCTCTTTCTCGATCTGGGCCGGGACGACGACGTTGGCCTGCTGGGTCGCCTTCTCGCGCTCGGCACGGGCCATTTCCGCGTCACGCTCGGACTTGTAGGCCTCTTCGAGCGCCTTAGCGGCCTGGACCTTCTCGGCAGCGACGGCGATGCGCGCCGCTTCCGCTTCCTTCTCGCGGCGGAGCGCCTCGGAATTGGCGATGGCGATCTTGGAATTGTTCTCGCCTTCGACGGCCCGGGCGTTGGCGTCCGCCGTCTTGATACGGGTATCACGGGTCGTTTCCGCAATCCGGATGTCCTTGTCCCGGTCGGCTTCCGCCTTACCGATCTCACCGAAGCGGTTCTGTTCGGCGACGCTCTTCTTCGCATCGTTGATCGCCTTGGCGGCGGCTTCCTTACCGAGCGCCTCGATATAGCCGGACTCGTCGCGGATATCGGTGACGTTGACGTTGATCAGCTTGAGGCCGATCTTGCGGAGTTCCGCTTCGACGTTCGTGGAGACATTGGCGAGGAACTTGTCGCGGTCGGAGTTGATCTCTTCGATGTCCATGGTCGCGATGACCAGACGGAGCTGGCCGAAGAGGATATCGGTCGCAATGTTCTGGATGCTGTCGATGGACAGGCCGAGCAGGCGCTCGGCGGCGTTGGTCATGTTCTCCGGCTCGGTCGAGATACCGACGGTGAACCGGCAGGGGACATCGACGCGGATGTTCTGCTTGGAAAGGGCGTTCGTCAGGTTGCACTCGATCGAAATCGGCTTGAGGTCGAGGAAGGCATAGTCCTGGAACACCGGCCATACGAAGGCGGCGCCGCCGTGGATGCAGCGGGCGGAAGAGATGGACCCCTCCTTGTTCTTGCCCGTCTTACCGAAGATGACGAGAATCTTGTCGGACGGACAACGTTTGTAGCGCTTTAGGATGGCCGCCAGGCTGACAAAAAGGACGACGACCAGGATAAGGATGAGATAAAGCTGTTCCATATGCGGTTGGGATTAAATGATCAGGGAATTGAGTTCTTCGACGAGCAGGGTGCTGGCATTGATGACTTCGATGACCTTGATGGGCGTGCCCGTCGCGAGCGTATCGCTGTCGGTCAGGGCGGCGTATTCGCGGACGGCGCCGGCGATGGTGATCTGCACCTTGCCTTCGCCCTTTCGCTCGCCCGGGATGGTCAGGTAGACCTTGCCCTGGCAGCCGACGGCGGATTTATAGACATTGATCGTCCCGCTCTGCTGCATGCTGCTGACCCACTTGAAAAGGTAAAGGATCAGGGCGACGAGGCCGATGCCGACGAGCACGGCGACGGCCATCAGCAGCCCCTGCGAGCGGATCTGGTCCTTGAGCAGGACGGCGGTCCAGCCGAAACCGAGGCAGAAATTGACCAGGTTGCGGAAGGTCAGGAGGTTCATCCCGTGTCCGCCGTCGATGGCATCCGGAACGTCGGAGTCCATGCCGCCGAAGTCGACATCGGAATCAATGGCATCGGAATCCGCTCCGATGAACGTCGCGATGCTCTGGATGATGAAGATGAGGGAGGCCGTCAGGGTCACTCCCCAGAGGATTTTCATACTCAGGCTGAGTCCAGCCCACCATGTTGCGATCATATTTCTATATTGCTTTAAATCCGGCGGAGGGTCCACCTCGGACCTTCCTGACGCAAATTTAGAAAATATTTATCGAAAAACAATAATTATTTTAAAAAATTCGAAAATTTATTGTTCTTGCCCGGCAAGTTTCATCCCGGTAGCGTCCATGTAATGCAACTGGACCCGGGCATCCTGCGAAAGCGAGAGGATGATCTCGCCGCCGGGTGCCGCATAGCTGCAGACGAAAGAGGCGTTCCCCGCCTTCAGGGCGCCGAGCGGATTGTTCTCGGCCAGCGGGGAGGAGAACTGTTCCATGGTCAGGACCGGCTCGCCGTAGCGGGCATACAGTTTCAGTTTCATGGAATCGTACTGGTTCTTGAGCGTCTGCCAGCCAGTCCGCCGGGGATACGAGACCATGACCATATATACCTGATAGGTACGCGGCGTCACGAGAATGGTGACGTCTGCCTGTTCCCCGAACACCTTGCCCCGCATGAACGGTTCCCGGGGATCCTTGCCGGTAAACTTGAACCCGTTTCGGCGCATGATCCGGGTAAACGTATCATACGGACCTTCCAGGGCCATGCCTTCGAATTTGAGGTGGTCCTGGGCGGAGAGGGTCGCGGCCAGCAGCAGGGAGGCCAGTACGGCGAGGATTTTTTTCATGATTTCCGGGGTTTCAGATACAAAAGTAAGAAAAACATGTAAAAAATTTAAAATATCGCTTGCGATATAAATAATTTGTCTTACCTTTGTGTCGTAAACGATATAAACAACGAAAACACATATTACCATGAAGAACGAAAAATCCATCCAGATCCTCCAGGCCTACGCTCTTGACGAGGAGGAAGATATGTACTGGAGCCAGCAGCAGCTCGAACTGATCGAGAAGATCGGTCTGCAGAACTGGCTTGTCAAACAGCTTTAATCCCTTTTTGCCATGGCAACGCTCTATGATTTCAAGGCGATCCGGAACAATGGTTCCGAGTTCGATTTCGCAGACCTCAAAGGCAAGGTCGTGATGGTCGTCAACACCGCCAGCAAGTGCGGTTTCACCCCGCAGTACAAGGGCCTCGAGGCCCTCTACCAGAAGTACAAGGACCAGGGTCTGGTCATCGTGGGCTTCCCGTGCGACCAGTTCGCGCACCAGGAACCCGGAGATGACGCGCAGATCGCCCAGTTCTGCGAGATCAACTTCGGCGTGACTTTCCCGCTGATGAAGAAGGTCGACGTCAACGGGGAGAATGCCCATCCGGTCTTCAAGTACCTGAAGTCCGAGACCAAGGGGCTGCTCGGCAGCGCCGTGAAGTGGAATTTCACCAAATTCCTCGTCAACCGCGACGGAACGCGTATCGAGCGTTTCGCCCCGGTGACGACCCCGGAATCCCTTGACAAGAAAATCGCGGACCTGCTGGCCGAATAGTCCCATGTACGAACAACTCAAACTGGACAACCAGCTCTGCTTCCGCCTCTATACGGCGTCCCGGCTCCTGACCCAGGCCTACCATCCGTTCCTGACGGAGATCGGCCTGACCTATCCCCAGTACCTCGTCATGATGGTCCTGTGGGAGAACGGCAGCCTGCCGGTCAACGACATCGCCAAGCGGCTGTACCTCGAGACCAATACGGTCACCCCGCTGCTCAAGCGGATGGAGGCGGAAGGGTTCGTTGTCCGGGAAAAAAGCCGGGAGGATGCCCGGCAGGTGCTCGTTTCGCT
>CADCRA010000068.1 GCA_902803715.1 uncultured Bacteroidia bacterium | reverse complement strand
CGGACGGGACTCGAACCCGTACAGACCTTGCGGTCCAAGGGATTTTAAGTCCCTCGTGTCTACCATTCCACCACCAAGGCAGTGCCGGGAGATCCGGCGGATCTCAGGCAGATGCAAAGATACGAAGTTTTTTCGTATGGAAAAAATACCGGATTCGTGCCCTGTCGCGGCGGCGCCGGGGTCACAGGCGTCCCACGTACCCGAGTGTGGCGATGCTGATGCGGCAGCGATCCGGCCCGAGTCCGGCGGCGCGGAGGGCCGCGTGGCAGGCTTCCAGGGTGGCGCCGGTCGTGAAGACATCGTCTACCAGCAGCAAATGCCGCACGCCGGCGGCCTGCGCCCGCGCCAGATGCGGTGGGCGGACGGCGAAGGCTCCACCGACATTAGCGGTTTTCTGCTCGACCGTCATGCGTGTCTGGGTCCGGGTTCTCCGCCGGCGCCGAAGCAGCCGCGCATCCATCGGGACACCCATTTCCGCCGCCACTTCGCGGGCAATGACGGCCGCCTGGTTGTATCCGCGCTGCCGGTGGCGGGTCCAGTGCAGGGGCACTGGAACGACTAGGTCCACATCCCGGTACAGGTCCGAGCCTGCCAGCCGACGGCCCAGCCGGCGGGCGAAGTAGCGCCCTGCTGCAACGGCACCCCGGTATTTAAGCGCCTGCGGGATCTGCCTGTAAGGAGCCTGCGAATTGTAGTAGAACAAGGCGGCGGCAAAAGCATACGGTTCCACGGGCGGATCCGTCCGGCGGGCCAGCCGGCGCTCGACCAGATCGTTGAACGCATCGCCCATCCGGTTCCGGGGAAGCCCCCAGAAGAACGTCAGCGGCATGTCCGCATCACAAGGGAGGCAGATGAACTGTTCCCGGCGGCCGAGCCGGCGGCCGCAGACAACGCAAGTCCGCGGCAGGAAGAGATCTCCTGTCGCGGACGCGGCATCCTTCAGCAAGGATGCGATTTCTGTCCGGATCACTGTTTCATCAGGCGCATCGACGCCCCGGCGGTCCGGGGTCTTTTACATGTTCATACCACCGTCGACCTGGATGACCTGGCCGCTCACATAGGAGGACATGTCGGAGGCAAGGAAGGTCGCGACATTGGCGATGTCTTCCGGGGTGCCGCCGCGGCGCAGCGGAATCTTCTCCATCCACTCCTTGCGGATTTCTTCCGGCAGGGCCTGGGTCATGGCCGTCTCGATGAAGCCCGGGGCGATGGAATTGGCGCGCAGGCCCTTGCGGCCCATCTCCTGGCTGATGCTCTTGGCAAGGGCGATCAGACCGGCCTTGGAAGCGGCATAATTGCACTGGGCGGCATTGCCATGGACGCCGACGACGGAGCTCATGTTAATGATGCTGCCGCCTTTCTGGCGCATCATGACCGGGGTCACGGCATGGATGAAATTGAATGCGGATTTGAGGTTCACGGCAATGACGGCGTCCCACTGGGCTTCGGTCATCTTCAGCATCAGACCGTCCTTGGTGATGCCGGCGTTGTTGACGAGGATATCGATCCGGCCGAAGTCGGCCTTAATCTGCTCGACGACCGTGTGGGTCTCCTCGAAATTGGCAGCGTTGGAAGCATAAGCCTTGACCTTGTGGCCGAAAGCCTCGAGCTCCGCAACCGTCTGCTGCGCATCGTCGTTGATGACAAGGTCGGTGAATGCGACATCAGCGCCTTCCGCGGCAAATTTCAGCGCCACGGCTTTTCCGATACCTCTGGCTGCTCCGGTGATCAGGGCAACCTTTCCGTCTAAAAGTCCCATAATTTTCAATTTATTTTAAGTTATACTCTCTTTCTTGCAGGTCCTTCGCTTCGCGCAGGATGCCATGCCGGCCGGATGCAAGCATCGCCGCCGGCAGCACACCGGACCGGATGATAATCAGGCAAAATTAGTGGTTCTGCCGCCATTCGCCAAATTTTTCGGCCGGAAAGTGGCGGGACGGCTCTGAGAAAGTGAGAAAAACGTCGTATCTTTGCAACCTGAAACAATCCATTGACATGGCATCCGAAATCCGTGACATCAATCTCTGGGAATCCGGAGAACTCAAAATCGAATGGGTCCGCCACCACATGCCGTTGCTGGACGGACTGGAGAAAGACTTCCGCAAGACACTGCCCTTCAAGGGGCTCCGGATCGCGCTGAGCGTCCACCTGGAAGCCAAGACCGCCCATCTGTGCGAAGTTCTCGCCGCCGGCGGCGCCGACATGTACATCACCGGCAGCAATCCGCTGAGCACGCAGGACGACGTGGCCGCCGCCCTCGCACACCAGGGCCTCAACGTCTATGCCGTCCACGCCGCCACGCCCGAAGAATATGAAAACGGCATCCGCCGCGTCCTGGAAGCCGGTCCGAACCTCATCATCGACGACGGCGGAGACCTGGTCCACATGATGCACACGGCCTATCGGAACCTCATCCCGCAGGTCATCGGCGGCTGTGAAGAAACGACCACCGGCATCCTCCGCCTGCGCCAGATGGATCGCGCCGGCCAGCTCGCCTTCCCGATGATGCTGGTCAACGACGCCGCCTGCAAGCACTTCTTCGACAACCGCTACGGCACCGGCCAGAGCGTATGGGACGGCAT
>CADCRA010000067.1 GCA_902803715.1 uncultured Bacteroidia bacterium | reverse complement strand
GGCACCCCGGCGGCAGCTGCCGGCAGTCCCTACCTGGACTTCGGTGCCCGGCTCTATGATCCCCGGACCGCGGCCTGGCTCAGCCAGTACTTCCTCTCCGAGTTGTAACACATGGCCCCTGGCGGATCTGCGTCAGCGAATTGGTCCAGAAGGCCTTCAAGAGAAGTGACCACGAACACCCTGATAACGAACAACTATTTCCCCATGAATTTGAGATACCATACCCTTGTTTTGTTTTTCGCCGTTGCGTTCGCGTCGGCATGTCACCCGGTTGGAGAAATTGATAAGCCCGTGAAGGAAGATGAAACCCAACCGATCATGTTCGGAGGGCTCCGTTTTGAAGTTGATACGCTATTCATGAAAGCCGGTGAAAAAGTAACTCCCCAGCTCATCATATCGCCGGCGGAAATCTCATCTCAGGTAAAGGTGAGATGGATGAGTTCCGACGAATCTGTCGTGCAGGTCGATGATGCAGGTGTCGTTACGGCTGTTCACTATGGTGCTGCACATGTCATGGCCTATGTCAACGAGAGCCGCATCAATCCTAAAAAATACTATCGCTCGATTCCGGTCTATGTATCATTCGATGATCCTCCTTTGTCCAATCCTGAAGAGATGTATCGGAAATGGTTAGGGCGTTGGGGATTGGTCGGCCCTGCCTATATTTCAAATAAAAACAATCCTGAAGCTGCGGATTATTATGCGTCATATCTGGTCTCTATTGTCGAAAAGGAACCGGGTGAGTCGTATTACGTCATCGGTTGGGAGAAGTTTTACGGTTCGTGGGTATATCATTCCGACGGAAGTCCTGTCCCTGGGCATCCATTGACCATGACTGCCCGCTTTGATAAGGAAACGGGCCGGCTGTTGTTCCTCCGAAGTGAATACGAACATATTTTCCTGACTTCCTATTGGAATAGAACCATCCCCTATTTCAATTACGGCATTCCGTATGTATCCTACTCAGGCTCTTATGGAAATTATGGCTTTTCTGATGACGAGGCGATCGGCTATGTGGAATTCGAAGAGGGAAAAGATATGTTGAATGTACGAGGTTTCTATGGATGGAAAGGCGGTAAATTATATCGCCAAATCGGAATGGGATTCGCCAATGACAAAGGAAGCGCTTTGTCCGATCCCATCTATTTCCCAATCCAAATGAGTCGGTTAAGTAATGTACCCATTTCGGAGTTGATATTGTCAAAAACTTCTCTGGTAATGGAGATAGGGAAGGAACGCGACCTGACGTTCACGTGGGAGCCTGCACTTGCTTCTGTTTTCAGTTCGCCCGAGTGGTCTTCATCCGATCCAACGGTCGTTACTGTAAAAGATGGCCACTTGACGGCGCTGTCCGTCGGACAGGCGACCGTATCCATCACCATGGGGGAAGTCAGCGCCTCCTGTGAAGTTACCGTTAAAAAGCCCTACATCCATTTTGCAAACAGGGACCTGCGCGACCTGATTTGTGAGTATTGGGATGAGGATGGGGATGGAGAGATTTGCTTTGAAGAAGCTGCTGCAGCGACCCATTTGAACTTAAGAAAGCCCACCGGATCTATTTATATCATAGCGTCTGTTTTCGACGAACTTCAGTATTTTACTTCCGTAACGGAATTGCCGGACTACTTCTTGTATCTGGATTTCATCACCATCCCTGCCAATATCGTTAAAATCGGAGACCGTGCGTTAACCGGAAGCAGTTTCCGGGTCATATTCCTTGGGCCGCCCCCTGCCATCGGATACGAGGCGTTCGGATATGTCTCCGAGACCTTTTCCTCGGCGACACTTTGGGTCGCGGATGAGTACTACGATGATTATATCCGGGAGGCGGAGGTGCCGGAATCGAATTGGTCCAAATACCGCCATCGGATATTCAAACTCTCCGAAAAACCGACGGATCCCGAGTATATCTTGGAAGAATACGATCCTTGAGGACAGGGCAGCCCGGGTCTTTTCAAACGAAGAAGGAGAAAGAACGGTTTGCGGTAGCCTTACCACCATTCGGGTTTTTGGTAGGCGCCGTCGGCATCAAACAGCGCCCGTTCGGCCGCCCACGACGGGCTGGTCCAAACGGAGTCGGCCCGGTCGGTGCAGACGGTCCCTTCCATGTGGTCGCATTCGTGCTGGAAGATGATGGCCGTATAGCCGTGGACCGTGTCACGGCGTTCCTCGAGGGTCTGCGGATCCGTCCAGGATATGACGACGGTTTCATGCCGCGGGATGCGCCCCTGAAGGGGCGGGACGGACAGGCAGCCCTCGGGATCATGGGTCAGTCCGCCGGAGTGTGCCAGGATCCGGATGTTCGGGTACAGCTCCCAGGGTTCGCCTTCCTTGTCGTACCGCTGGACCCAGGCCAGGCGCCGGCTGATGCCGACCTGCGGAGCGGCGATGCCTACGCCGTCCTGCTGGGGCGAGCGGACGGTCGCCAGCATCTTGGCGGCAAGGGTGTGGAAGAGGTCCGTGTGCAGCAAGGCCTTGGGCAGGTCCCGGACAGGGGTGCGCAGGATCAGGCTGTCCTGGGGAAGGACGGTGACGTACATGACGGAGTCCGATTGCAGGATGATCTGCTTTTCCCGGGGGAGGAAGGAAGCGTCTTTCCGGTCATGCCAAAGCAGCAGGACGCCTGCCAGCAACAGGCCAGCCATGACCGGAATCAGCAACCGGTTCATTTTTCTGAGGGGAGAATCCATTGTTTTGTCCGTTTGCTGCAAGATACGGACTTCCGGGGTGAAAAACAAGAAGGGGATATTTGAAAAAAGGCGTACCTTTGCAGCCATGATGAAGAATAATGAACACAACGCCTTGGCCGGCCACCTGGCTATCGCGGGCGCCTATGCGATTTTCGGCCTGAACATCGTGTTCTGCAAGGATATCGCCAATTCGGAGGCCGTCCCCCCGGTCGTCCTGTTTACCCTGCGGGCCATCGGTGCGTCCGCCTTGTTCTGGCTGATTTCCCTGTTCATGCCCAAGGAAAAAATCGCCCCGGGGGATTTCCCGAAGATTGCCGCCGCCTCATTCGTCGGCCTGTTCGTACCGCAGATGACATTCCTGCTCGCCATTTCGATGGCGACCTCCATCGATACGGCCATCCTGAGTACCCTCGGCCCGATCTTTACGATGTTCTTCGCTTTCCTGTTCCTGAAAGAGCCCATTACCGGAAAGAAAGCCGGCGGGGTCGCGCTCAGTTTCGCCGGTGTGTTGTTCCTGATCCTGAATTCCGTCCACGAAGGCGGCGCGGCCGCTTCTTCTCCCCTGGGGATCATCCTGCTGCTGCTCAACAGCCTCAGTTTCGCCTTATACCTGGGACTTTTCCGGCCGCTGATTTCGCGTTACAGCGTCGTCACGTTCATGAAATGGACCTTCCTGTTCTCCCTGCTGCTGTCCCTTCCGTTTTCCGCGAAAGGCCTGCTGCATACGGACTTCTCCGCCATTCCCGTCCTCGTCCGCTGGGAAATCGGCTACCTGATTATCTTTGCTACGTTCGTCGCGTATTTCCTCATCCCGTACGGCCAGAAGCATCTGCGTCCGACCCTGGTCAGCATGTATACCTACCTGCAGCCCATCATCGCCGCCGCCGTCAGCATCTGGAGCGGCCTGGATGTGCTGACCTGGCAGAAATGCTTGGCGACGGTGCTGATCGTCGGCGGCGTGGTCCTGGTCAGCCGGAGCCGGGCGGCCCAGCCGCCGCAGACGGTATGATATTTGAAAAACTGTCCTTTCGGAGTAAAATCCGGATTCTTTTTGTTACATTTGTCTTTTGTACAGATGAATAATTAAAATATTAAAGATATGGAACAAGATCCCATCCAACTGCGCCGTGAGGCCGAGGCCCAGGCCGCAAAGACCAAGACCCTCCGGGGCATCATGATCGGACTGGCTGCCGTGGCTGTCGCCCTGGCCGGCGTGCTGGCTTATGTGTGGGCCCAGAAATCCTCTCTCGTCAACGACCTCGAAGCCGAGAAACAGGACCTGACCGAACAGATGGTTGCTCTCCAGAAAGATTATGAATCCCTGTCTTCCGACTATGACAGCATCAATTCCCAGCTGGATACCTCCCGTGCCGAAGTAGCGGCCCTGATTGAGCGCATCCAGAAGACGGAGGCGACGAACCGGTCGAAGATCCGCCAGTATGAGAAGGAACTGGGTACCCTTCGCAGCATCATGCGCGGTTATATCACCCAGATCGATTCCCTCAATACCTTGAACCACAAGTTGACGGCCGATGCCGCCGAGGCCCGCCGTGAAGCCGCCGAGAGCAAGCGTGCCAACGAGGAGCTGACCCAGCAGGTCGCCAGCCTGACCGGTCAGGTCGCCGCCGGCTCCGTCATCAAGGCCCGCGGACTCCGCCTGGAAGCCTTCAATGGCTCCGACAAGAAGACCGACCGCAGCAGCCGTGTCGTGCGCCTGCTGACGACCCTCAGCCTCGTCGAGAACGAACTGGCGCCGAAGGGCCCGGTCCGCGTCTATATCCGCGTCAAGGATCCGGAGGGTGTCATCCTGACCAATGCCAACCGCAGCGAGTTTGCCCTGAACGGCGAGACCATGATCGCCTCCGCTTCCCGCGAAGTCGATTACGAAGGCAACGAGGTCGAGATGAGCATCTATCTCAACGACATCCCGTCCTATGTCAAGGGTATCTACACGGTTGAGGCATATACTGAGCAGGCCCTTCTCGGGACGGCGGAACTGATGCTCCGGTAGATGATCTATGTCCATGTCCCTTTCTGCAAGAGTTTCTGCACGTACTGCGGGTTCTATTCCGAAGTGTGCAGGCAGCCTTCGCAGATGGAGGAATGCATAGCGAACATATGCCGGGAGGCCGCTCTCCGCAGGGATGAGATGGCAGCCTCGGCGGACATGGACACGCTGTATATCGGCGGCGGCACCCCTTCGGTGCTGCCGCTTTCCTTGTTTTCCCGCCTGGTCCGTGCCCTGCCGCCCGGCCCTTACGGAGAGTTCACGGTTGAGGTCAATCCGGAAGACATCGTGGAAAAGGGGGTGTCCTATGTCCGGGAACTGCTCGACCTGGGGGTCGGCCGGATCAGCATGGGCGTGCAGTCTTTCGATGACGGGATCCTCCGCTGGATGAACCGGCGCCATGACGCCGACCGGGCCCGGAAGGCTTTCCGGATCCTGCGGGAAGCCGGAGTCGGGAACATCAGCATCGACTTGATTTTCGGACTTTCCCACCTCTCGGACGAATTGTGGGAGAAGACGGTCGACGAGGCCCTGGAACTGGCGCCCGAGCACATCTCCTGCTACCAGTTGTCTGTCGAAGAGGGGAGCGCCTTGGAGAAGCTGATCGCTGACGGCCGGTACCGGGAAGCCTCCGAAGAGCAGTGCCGCCGGCAGTATGACCTTCTTTGCCGGAAACTCGCCGCCGCCGGATTCCGGCATTATGAAGTCTCCAACTTTGCCCGGCCGGGGTTCGAAGCCCGGCACAACAGCGCCTATTGGCGGCGCGTCCCCTATGTCGGCCTCGGTCCCGGCGCCCACTCCCTCCTGCCCGGCGGACGGATCCGTCGCTGGAACGCCGATACGGTCCCTGTCTATACGGCGACCGAGGAGCATCTGACCGATGAAGACATCCGCGTGGAAGCCCTGATGCTCGCCCTGCGCACGGACCGGGGCATCGCCGGGGCCGACCTGGCCCGTCTCGCCGATCCCGCCGCCGTGGAACGCCTCCGCTCCGCCGGCGCCATCGTCCCCGTCGCGGAACGGTCCTCCATCCCGGGCGACCGCTACCGGATTCCGGAAGACCATTTCTTCGTCTCCGACGAAATCATCCGGGAACTCCTCTGAGACCGGGCAGGATTTTGGCAGTCAGCTTGGATTTTTCGGGAAGTGTTCCTAACTTGCAGGAGAACATCATCTGTGTACCATGGAGAACCTTTATGCAGCGCGGATCGAGCAGATCCGCACCCTGATGCGCGCACGGGGCTGGAGCGCCGTCGTTCTTTCCGGCTCGGATCCCCACGGGAGCGAATACATCGCACCGCGCTGGCAGCAGATCGCCTGGGTCAGCGGCTATGACGGAGAGGGAGCGCTGGTCATTACCCTGGACCATGCCGGCCTCTGGACGGATACCCGCTACTTCATCCAGGCCGGCCGGCAACTGCCCGGCACAGGCATCGAACTGCACAAGACCCGGGTGCCGGAGCAGGTCCTGATCCCGCAGTGGCTGGCTGCACAGGCGGCTCAGGCCGGCGATGATTACGTCATCGCCGTGGACGGTGTCAGCCAAAGTGCGTCTTCGGTCGCGGAAATCCTGGATGCCTGCCGGGAAGCCGGCTGTGCGGTCGGGGATGATGCCGCTGTACGAGTCGTGAACGCCCCGGACCTGCTGGACGGCCTCTGGACGGACCGGCCGGGTATCCCTGCAACGCCTGTCATGACCCTGGGTGCCGAACTGACCGGGGAATCCCGTCAGGACCGCATCGCCTGGCTCCGCGACGTCCTGGTTGAAAAAGGCTGTGACGCCATGCTCCTGACCGCCCTCGATGAGATTGCGTGGCTGCTCAACATCCGGGCCGCCGACATTCCCTATAATCCCGTCTGCATCTCCTATCTGCTCGTGACCATGGACGAAGTCTGCTGGTATGTCCGGAAAGACGATTTTGTCCGGCCGGATGAAGAGACGGCGGACAGTTTCGAGGAACTCCGGGCGGAGGGCATCCGGATCCAGGGCTACGACGAAGTCGCCTGCGATGTGGCCGGCATGTTCGAAGACGGGACCATTGGCCGGCTTTACGCCGATCCGTCCAGCCTGAATTATAATCTCTGCACGATTCTGTCCGACGTGGCCATCCAGACCGGCCCTTCGCCCGTCACGCTGCGGAAAGCCGTCAAGAATCCGACGGAAATCGCCGGTTTCCGTGACGCGCACCTGGAAGACGGCGTGGCCATGGAGCGCTTCCTTTACTGGCTCGAGAAGAGCCTGGCCTTCGGGGATATCGTCACCGAGCGGGATGCGGCCGACAAACTGGGTCAGTACCGCGCGGAGATCCCCGGATACAAGGGCGACAGTTTCGAGACGATTTCCGCCTATGGGCCGAACGCCGCCCTGCCGCATTATGTGACGCCTGCCGGGGATGCGCCCCGACTGGAACCGCACGGCCTGTATCTCTGCGATTCGGGTGGACAATATGTCTTCGGGACGACCGATATTACACGGACCGTTCCGCTGGGCCCCTGCACGCCGCTGGAGCGGGAGGATTATACCCTGGTCCTGAAAGGCCATATCGATTTGGCGATGGCCGTTTTCCCGAAGGGCACGGCCGGCTGCCAGCTGGATGTCCTCGCCCGCAATCCGCTTTGGCAGAGCCGCCGCAATTTCGGCCACGGCACCGGCCATGGCGTCGGGTTCTTCCTGAATGTCCATGAAGGCCCGCAGGATATCCGCCAGAACTTCAATGCCCAGCCGCTGCTGCCCGGCATGGTGACCTCCGACGAACCGGGCATCTACCGGGAAGGACGCCATGGCATCCGGCATGAAAACCTCATCCTCTGCGTTGAGGACGGTACGACCGATTTCGGCACCTGGCTCCGCTTCGAACCTTTGACGCTCTGTCATTTCGATACATCGGTGCTCGTCCGCGAACTCCTGACCCCGGACGAGACCGAATGGCTCAATGAATACAACCGACGGGTCTACGAGACCCTCCGGCCGCGCCTGCCCGAAGCCGTCGCGACCTGGCTGGAACAGAAAACCCGTGCGATCTGAACCATACGGAAATCGCCGGCCTTAAAGGCTGGCGATTTTCTTTTTCAGGAACCGGATGGCCTGCAGGATCGGTGTGTCCATCCGGGATTCGCGTGCGGTCATGCCGAGCAGGTTGGACGGCGAGTAGTTGTCGCGGAGCCCGTACAGTTGCCGGACGAGCGCTTCTTCCTTGCGGCTCAGTTTCGACCGGAGTTTCCGTTCGGCGGCTTCCAGTTCGACGAGATTGGTGATGTCCCGGTATTTGTTACTCATCTCCCGGCCCTCCTTCCTCTTCAAAGAACAATCCGATGAACAGTTTGACGAATCCGTCTAGGAAGAGTTTGTCCCGCATCCGGAAGATCACGAAGGTCAGCACGGCGAAGACTGCGGCGATGATGAAGGCGCCGAGGGCGTAGCTGCCGATCAGTTGTCCCAGCAGGAGGATGCTGCCGAAAGCCACCGCCAGCAGGACGACCGAGGCGCAGAACAGCACCAGGATCATCGAGAGCAGGTGGTTCAGGGAAATGGAAAGCCCCTTTGCCGTGCGCAGTTTCAAGTCGTCGACCTTCAGGTCAAGGTATTCCCGCGCACTTTCCGAGAGGTTTTCCACCGGACGGGTAAACTCGCTCATATCAAGCCTGTTCCTGTTCGTCGACGACAGGCTCTCCAGCCTCACCTTCTTCCTTGCTGAGGGCTTTCTCCAACTTGGAGAGCTGCTCGAGGAGTTTCGCCTTGACATCTTCCTTGAGGTCGGCGCCCTGCTCGGAAAGGGTCTTCTTCAGGGCGTTCATCTCGCGGCGGGCGTAGCGGGCGCGGACGTGGAGGTCATGGGCGGTTTCTTCGGTGATTTCCTTCAGGTCGTCATAACCGTTCTCCGCTGCTTTCTTGATTTTTGCACGGGTCTCTTCTCCCTTGTCCGGGGCGAAGAGGTCTCCCAGGGTGAGACCTGCGGCTGATCCAGCCAGCAGGGCGAATAAGGAATTGCTTTTCATATCGGATGTTGTTAAATGTCCGGATGCAAGATAATGCAAAAAAACGGCCAAACCAAGCAGGTCCGGCCGTTTCTGCAAATTTGTCAGGATTACTGGTTGAGGGCATCCGCGCTCTTGATGAACTCGGCCAGATCCTCGTCGGAAACATGGTAGTTCTGCATTTCGCCGGAGAAGTACTGGTCGTAGGCGGCCATGTCCACGAAGCCGTGGCCGGAGAGGTTGAAGAGGATGGTCTTCTGCTCGCCGGTC